>NZ_JBFUGO010000005.1:0-283890 GCF_056402875.1 Devosia sp. P3_B2
CTCCCGCCCGGCTCATGCGTGCCAGGCTTCGTCCCTTGGGCCACTCCGCATCGAGCGACCCTCGCGTGATAGCGGCTTGACCGGCGAACCGGTCCTTGCCGTGATGGTTTCCGCCTGAACTGCAGCGACCCGCAGCCCACCCGGTCTCCMCCGCACCAACCACTCGTCATGATCTCGCTTCGGTGCAGCGGATGGGTGGGAGAATCGCATGGGTGGGGAGTGGGGGGGATAGATCGGCGCAAGATTCTCGCAACGCCTTGCCCGGCCTCGTGATTGTGGCTCCGCTCACCCTCATCCATCCTCCCCCGTCAGAGGGGGAGGTGCCGGGCGGTGGTTGTGGCAAGATCGAGCTCCGACCACTGCAGGGCGGATGTGTGTTCAGATGGTGCGTCACCAACCTGCGCGCTGCCTACAGGCTACCATCCACCTCCGCCGCCACCGCCTCCGCCACCACCGGAACCGCCGCCTCCACCGCCGCCGCTGGAGAAGCCAGAGCCCGATGACGAACTCGGCTGCGCCGCGACCATGGCAGCGCTCATGCCGCTGGCGACCGAGGAAACGGTGTTCGCGAAGCTGCCCGAGCCGCTCGACCAGTCGCGGCCGGAATAGAAGCCGGGCGAATAGCTGCCGCTGCGCGCGTCCGCCACCGCGTTGCGCGCTAGTTCGCCCTCGAAGTACTCCGACCATGGCTTTTCGACGCCCAGCGCGATGGCGTAGGGCAGGATGCGCTCGAACCGCTCCACCGTCATCGGTGGCTCGTTGGTCATGTTGAGGCGATTCTTCTCAGCGGTGTTCATGTACATCTTGAAGCCGTCGAGCTGGTCCATGACCTTGCGGCCCTGCACCGTCGGCGCCCGCATCAGCACGGCGAACACCACGTTGATGAAGATGATCGAGGCGGCGCCGATCAGCGCCATGTCGGGGCGGAACTCGCCGATGCGGAAGTCGCCGAAGAAGCTGCCGGCCGCGCCGAGGACATTCCCGCCGAAGATCACTGCCCACACTGCGAAGATGATTTTCGACAGGATCGGGCTGCGCCACAGGCCCCTGAGGATGCCGGCGAGGATGCCCAGAAACAGCGCGCCGGCGCCCGCGAACACGAGGGTGATCGGGTCCAGCATGTCGAACAGCACCATGGCGAGAAGGATCGCCACCGACAGCGCCACGCCCAGCACCACGTAGCCGGTGTTGTTCTTGTAGTAGACCTGCCGGTTCTCGGTCTCGATGGCCGAGACGAACTGGCCGCGGGTCTCGTTGAGCTTCGGCCCTGTCGTGGTGTTGACCGTTACCTTGCCCTGCGAGTTGAAGTAGTTGAAGAGCAGCCGCTCGGCCGCCCCGAGATCGTCCGGCGGCTCCTTCCCGGTAGTGGTGACGGTCAGCGTCTTGCCCGGGTTGTCGATCTTTACCAGGCCCCTGACCCCGAGGTCGAAGATCGAGGCGGTGAAGGCAGTCCAGCCACCCTTCGCCCAGCCCATGCCGTCGACATATTCGGCGAGCCCCGGTGAGAAGTCCTTGGGCGGGTGGAACAGCGGGATGATCGTGCCCTTCTTGGGGTCGCGGCCGACGGCGCTCCAGGCGAGGAGGTTGTAGAGCAGCACCAGGCCGACAGCGATCACGGGCACCACGATGTCGCGGTGGTCGCTCAGCCAGAACAGCAGCGCGTCTAGTCCCTCCGGCTCGGTGAGGATGCCCTTTTGAAACGACGCCGCCACGCTGACGCCTTCGCCCGAGGCCAACGGTCGGTTTACCCGGAAGATCGCAGTGTTGTCCGAGGTGCGAGTGATGGTGACGGCTTGCTCCATCGATCCGGGCGGGCCCGTGTAGCCGACCAGCCGGTCGATCACCGCGCCCTTGGGCAGGGTGATCGAGGCGACAGCCTCCTCGATCGGGAAGTTCCAGTAATTGCCGGTGGCGTTCCAGAACAGCTCGTCATGATCGGCGAAGATGCGGCCCATCCGGGTCATGGTGTAGCGGATGGTGTATTTGTGCCGGCCGTTGCTGAGGAACACATCGGCATCACCGATACGGATGCGCTTGAAGCCGGCCCCGATGCTTTCGAGCGAGTAGGGCTCGGCCCGGCCGTCGCGAGTGACCGATTGCACGGCGAGGTTGGAGCGGAGGCGCGAGTTGTCCGGGTTGATCAGGATCAATGGGATGTCGCGATAGATGCCGCGCTTGATCTCATAGCCTTCGGCGTTCACCTCGATGGTCTCGATGACGTCGACCGAGCCATCGGCGAGGAGGGTGACGGCGGAGGCGAATGAGGTAATGGCTTCGCGGGCGGTGGCCGGAAGGGCGAGGAGGAGGGCGAAAAACAGCGCCAATAGAGCGGCCGCGAACCCGGTGGCTGTGGACCGCCACCCCTGTCTCCTCCCCCTACTGGGGAGGGAAACCCTCCGAATTGGCGGCGGCTGCCGCAACGTCGGAGCAAGCGGCTCCTTCGTCTCCCTCCCCGGCAGGGGGAGAGGACAGGGGTGGGGGTCCACAGCCACCAGCTTCTCCATTTTGAACAACCGGCGCTTAGAACTTCACCGACGGCACGGCCCGGTCGGCCTCGTTCTCCAGCTCGAAATACTCCGCCTTCTCGAACTTGAAGGCATTGGCAACGACGTTGGAGGGGAAGCTCTCGACGGCGGTGTTCAGGTTGCGCACCGAGCCGTTGTAGTACCGGCGGGCCAGCTGGATTTCGTCTTCGACGTTCTGCAGCGCGCTCTGGAATTCGAGGAAGGTGGTGTTGGCCTTGAGGTCTGGATAGGCCTCGGCGATGGCGAGCAGCTTGCCGAGAGCACCTGACAGCGCCCCCTCGAGCTGGCTGCGCTCTGCCGGGCCGGCATTGGCGCCGGCGGTGGCCGCGGCGCGGGCGTTGGTGACGGCCTCGAGCGTCTCGCGCTCATGGCCCATATAGCCCTTCACCGTCTCCATCAGGTTGGGGATCATGTCGGTGCGGCGCTTCAGCTGCACATCGATGCCCGACCAGCCCTCTTCCTTGAGCTGCCGCTTCGACACCAGGTCGTTGTAGATGAAGATCGCGTAGCCAACTGCGGCGACGACGATCGCCAGAATGATCAGCCCAGTCATGGAGCCCTCCCGATGTGACGCCCTGAGTGCCGCAAAGTGGCACCGGACGGTAGGGCATCGCAATTGAATTGCGCCGGCTGAATGGGAAATGAACGTGTTTTTGGAAGGAGTTCGCGGCGCGAGCTAAACTTGGGGATAAACTGGAATTCAGCAAATCAACTGAATTAACTGCAATGTAGTTATTCGTCTGGCTCTTCGGTTTCGAGCAGCGGGTCCTGATTGTGCTTCTTCTTGCGCTTGTAGCCCTTCGGATCGGGCTCCACTTTGGGCTGGAACTGCCCTTCACGCAGTGCCTTGGCGGCGACGTTGCGCGGCGCCGTCTGCTTGCGCGTCAGGGCGACGGTGATTTTCTGGTCCTTGCTGGGCATGCCGGAAGATAGCGCGCTGAGGGTCGGTTGTCAGTGGCGCTTGAAGTACTGCACTTCGCGCTCGTGCTTTTCGGCGCCTTCGCGCGTGTCGAAGGTGCCCAGGTTCCGACGCTTGCCGGTCTTGGGGTCGGTCTTCTTGGAATAGAGCCGGTATTCGCCGGACTTGAGCTTGCGGATCATCGGAGTTCTCCTTCGAAGGACAACGCCGGGGCCGAAGCGCCGTTCCTAGCGCTCGGCCAGCCGCGGCATCAGCTCGACGAAGTTGCAGGGCTTGTGCCGGTTGTCGAGCTGGGCCCGCAGGATCCCCTCCCACGCGTCGCGACAGGCGCCGCGCGAGCCGGGAAGGACGAAGACGAACGTCTCGCCGATCAGCCCGCCAGTGGCGCGAGACTGGAGGCTCGAGGTGCCGACGGTGGTCGAGGAGTACTGGTGGAACAGCACCGAGAACCCCTCCATCCGCTTCTGGAACAGCGGCTCCAGCGCCTCGGGGGTGACGTCGCGGCCCGAGAACCCCGTGCCGCCGGTGGTGATGATCGCGTCGACCGCCGGGTTCACCACCCACCCCATCACCTTGGCGCGGATCTGGTGGATGTCGTCGCGCACCACGGCGCGCTCGAAGCAGTTGTGCCCGTCGGCTTCCATCAGCGATTTCAGCAGCGCTCCACCGGTATCGGTTTCGAGCGTGCGCGTATCTGATACAGCGAGCACTGCGATCGACAGCGGGGTGAATGGCTTGCTCTGGTCGAGCTCGCTCTTGAACATCTCTCTACTCCGGCTTCGGCTTGTCCGACTTCGTCGTGTCGCCTGGAGCATCGGGCTTGGGATGCTCGGGCGCAAGCACCACCGGCTCGATCGGATCAGGCACGATGATCTCGGCTTCGCCCGCAGGTGCCGGAGGAGCGGCAGTCGGGCGCGGCGCCTGGCTTTCGTCACCGCGCGGATCGAGCGTCACTGTCCCGGGCGACACGCCTTTCTCGGCGCTCATGGCACGGAATCGGACTCGTCCCGTCGCGTCGCGCACTGGCCGCACCTTCATCCTGAGGAACGCCGTGACGGCAAGCGCTCCGTGGAACGTGGCGGTGACGATGAACAGTCCCACCGGCGCGATCGTGTTCATCACCCAGCTGGCGATGATCGGACCGATGGCGAGGCCGATGCCGAGGATCAGCAGCATGCCGCCGGCGACGCGGCCGAACTCGCCTTCCTTGGCGAAGTCGTTCGCGTGCGCCACGGCGATGGCATAGAGCGGGTAGGCGCCGAATCCGTACATCCCGAACAGGATGAACATCAGCACCCCGCTGCTGGGGTTGATCAGCACGGTGAGCAGCCCGACGACAGCCGAGAAGCCGCTGAGACCGACGATCACCAGCCGGCGGTCGATCTTGTCGGACAGGCGCCCGAATGGCGTCTGCGCCACGGCGCCGACGACGGCGGTGACGGCGAACAGGTAGGCGATGGTCGAGGCATCGAGCTTCTGCTCGAAGCCATAGACCGGGGCGAGCGTGCCGAACGTGCCGTTGGCCATGCCGCAGGCGAAGGCCGCGATCACCGCCAGGGGCGAGGTCTTGTAGAGCAGCACCACGTCGAGCCGCGCCGACGAGATCGGCCTCGGCTGCGGCGTCGAGGTGAGCGCGGACGGCAGGAGCGCGCAGATGAAGGCGATGGCGCCGACCACGAACGGGATGTGCCCGAACGTGCCGGTGACCGCCATGGCGAGCTGGCCGACCGTCGAAGCTGCCATGTTGATCGTGGTGTAGACCGAGAAAATGGTGCCGCGGCTGCGGTTGTCGGCGACTTCGTTGAGCCAGCTCTCGACGATCATCGCGGCGCCCGCGAAGCAGAAGCCGGAGAAGGCGCGCAGCACGATCCAGCCGATGTCCTGAACCCAGAGCAGGTTAAGGAGAATCGTGACCGTGCCGATCGCCGCCATGATCGAGTAGGCGCGAATGTGCCCGACCCGTTTCACCAGCAGCGGCACGGTGATCGAGCCGGCGACGAACCCCACCGACCAACCGGTGCCGATGAGGCCCAGCGCGGTGAGCGAAAAGCCCTCCTCGGCGCCGCGCACCGAGAGCAAGAGGCCCTGCAGGCCGCCTCCGAACATCAGGAGTGCCGAGCCAATGAACAGGGCATAGATCTTGAGGGCGGAGGACATGGGGCTTTCTGCGGTTCTTGGTCCTGAGGCGCTTGCCCGTGGAGTCGGACCAAATTCGGGCAGGATACTCAAGCGCCGCGATTATTCTCTGCGCCAGAGCGTTAAGTCGCCGTCAAAATAGCGATGTGGGTTGGTGCTTTGGTCGCAGGGGATAACGGCTGGTGGTTGTGGCGACCGCGCGGACTAGCCGGCAGCGGCCCGCGCCGCATCCATCGCCTGCTTCAAACTCAGCATGTCCCGCCAAGCCAATGCCTTCGAGGCCGGCGTGCGCAGCAGGTAGGCCGGGTGCAGGGTGGCAAGCGCCTTCGTCTGGTGGCTGTTGATCGTCAGGTCACGCCACTGGCCGCGCATGCGGGTGATGCCGTTCTGGGTCTGGAACAGCGACTTGGTGGGGACGTTGCCGAGGGTCACCAGGAACTTCGGCGCCACCAGCTCGACCTGGCGCAGCAGGAACGGGGTGCAGAGCGCCATTTCCTCGGGGGAGGGGTCGCGGTTGCCGGGCGGGCGCCAGGGGACCATGTTGGCGATGTAGACCTTGGTGCGGTCTAGCCCGATGGCTGCCAGCATGCGGTCGAGCAGTTGCCCGGCGCGGCCGACGAAGGGCTTGCCCTGCAAATCCTCCTGCTCGCCGGGGCCCTCGCCCACCAGCATGATCTCGGCTTCGGGATTGCCGTCGGCGAACACCAGTTGGGTGGCGCGCTTCTTAAGAAGGCACCCGTCATAGGCGTTCATCACGGCGCGGAGTTCGTCGAGCGTCGTGGCGCCGGCCGCGAGAGCAGTCGTTTCGGTCGGATCCGACGTCAGCGAGATCGCGATCGGAGCCTGTGCGGGCACCGGCGTCGCGGTCTGAGCAACGTCGGCAACTGGTGCCGGGCGGGCGCGCGACGGCGCGACGGAGGCGGAGAAACGGTCCACCGGTTCCTCGCCGACGGCGAAATCGACGCCGACGGCGCGATACCAGTCGAGCGCCGCGCGGGCTTCGGCGTCATTTAGCGGTCGATTTTCGGACATTTGTTCTGTTATGTCACAGCCCGCTTTCCCCCGCCATCTTCGAATGGATGTGACCTTGGCCGACGCCGGTAACCGCGAGATCCTCGAGACCGACGTGGTCATCGTCGGCGCTGGTCCCGCCGGGCTGAGCGCGGCCATCCGGCTGAAGCAGGTGGCGCCGCACCTGTCGGTCACAGTAGTGGAAAAGTCGGCTGAACTGGGCGGACACATCATTTCCGGCGCAGTGATGAACCCGGTAGGACTCGATGCGCTGCTGCCCGGCTGGCGCGACATGGGGGCGCCGGTTGGTCCCGATGTCACGCGCGATACCTTCCACTTCCTCACCGGCACCGCCGATGTCCCGCTGCCGGGCCTGATGATCCCGCCGCAGATGAAGGTCCCCGATGCGGTGATCGTCAGCCTGGGCGATCTGGTGAAATGGCTCGGCGAGCAGGCACAGGGCCTCGGCGTCGACATCTTCCCGATGACCGCGGCAGTGGATGTGCTGACTGGCGAGGGCGGCCGGGTCGAAGGCATCATCACCGGTGATCTCGGCGTCGATCACGCCGGCAATCCCAAGGGGACCTATGCCGCGGGCATTGGGCTCAGGGCCAAATACACGCTGATCGGCGAAGGGGCCCGCGGCTCGCTGGCCAAGCATTTGATTGGCCATTTCGGCCTTGCCGACGGGCACGATCCGCAGCTCTACGGGCTCGGCATGAAGGAAGTCTGGGAGATCGCCCCCGAGCATCACGAGGCGGGGCGCGTCGATCATTATCTCGGTTTCCCGCTCGACAATGCCACTTCCGGTGGCGGGTTCGCCTACCATGCGGCGGGCAACATGCTCTATCTCGGCTTTGTCATCCACCTCGGCTACGAAGACCCGACGCTGTCACCATTCGGTGAGTTCCAGCGGTTCAAGAGCCATCCCGCGATTGCCCGAGTACTGCAGGGCGCGCGACGGCTGAGCTATGGCGCGCGTGCATTGACCTCGGGCGGGCTGCAGTCGGTTCCGGACCTCGCTTTTCCGGGCGGTGCGCTGATCGGTTGCGCCGCGGGCTTCATGAACGTGCCGGCGCTGAAGGCCATCCACAACGCCATCCGCTCGGGCATGGCCACCGCCGACCGGGTCGCCGCGGCGATCGGCGAGGGCAGGGCGCACGATATGCTCGAGGGGCTGAACGACAGCGTGTTGGCAACCGGTATCGGCACTGAACTGAAACCGGTGCGTAATGTGAAGCCGTTCTGGGGCCGCTTCGGCACGTATCTCGGCGTATTACTGGGCGGCTTCGACATGTGGTGCGAGGCGCTGTTCCGCTTCTCGCTCTTTGGCACACTGAAGCACGGTAAGGCTGACTACCAGGGGCTGAAGCCGATCTCGGCAGTGACGCCGCGGACCTATGCGCGCCCGGACGGCGTGACGACCTTTGATCGCGCCGCCTCGGTCTATCTCGCCAACCTCAGCCACGACGAAGACCAGCCGGTGCACCTCAAGCTCGCCGACCCCGATCTGCCGGTGCGGGAGAACCTGCCGCGCTATGGTGAGCCGGCGCCGCTCTACTGCCCTGCGGGGGTCTATGAAGTGACCGAGGAAGGCGGGGCGCCAGTGTTCCGCATCCACGCGGCGAACTGCGTGCACTGCAAGACTTGTGATATTAAGGACCCGGCACAGAACATTACTTGGGTGCCGCCCGAAGGCGGGTCGGGACCCAACTATTCCGGAATGTAGGCGGCCGGACGCCGTCACGTCATCGTGCCTGCCCCTTGCGGCGCAGTCGCAAAATCGCCCATGTTTCTTGGGCTAGTCAGCGCTTTCCTGCCCTCCTCGGAGTTTTCGAGCCTCGTGACCCAAAAAGCCCGTCTCGCTTCCGGCGTTCTGCTCGCCGCCATGCTCACCATCGGCGGTGCCATGGCGCTCGAATCGACCGCGTTCCCGCTGCGGGATAACAGCGTCACCGGCAGCTACCTCGCCGGCCGGCAGGCGCTTTCGGATCTGCGCACAGATGACGCAGCGCGCTATTTCCGCGCCGCCGCAGAGGGCGACTGGGACAATCCGATCATCATCGAGCGCAGCTTCATCGCCTATGCCGCGAACGGGCAGGTGTCCGACGCGGCGCGCGTTGCCAAGCACATGCTCGAGCTGAGCGCGCCGAACGACCTGGCGAGCCTCGTCCTCGGCACCGAGGCGGTCAAGCAGCGCCGCTATGGCGCCGCGGCCAAGGAACTCGAGAATGTCGGCGGCGATACCTTTGCCGGGATCACCGGCGGGCTGCTGCGCGCCTGGGCGCTGCTCGGCGACGGCAAGCCGGATGAGGCCAACAAGGTGCTCGACGAGATCGGGCAGGGCGGGCTCGAGGATTTCCTCGTCTTCCACCGCGCGCTGATGGCCGACGTCGAAGGCAAGAGCAAGGAAGCGCTGGAATACGCCGCCAAGGCCTACGAGACCGACCCGTTTGTCGCCCGTATCGTCGAGGCCTATGCGCGCATGTTGGGCAATGCCGGCCGCTTTGACGAGGCCGAGGAAGTGATCGCCAAGTTCGAGGCCCAGGGGCTCGACCATCCGCTCGTCGCTGCCGTGAAGGCCAAGCTCGACCTGAAGCAGCGCCCCGGCGTGTTTGCGGCCGACGTGCAGTCGGGCGCAGCCGAGATGTTCCATTCGGTCGGCGTGGCGCTGGCCCGCGAGGGCAGCCCCGATGTCTCGGCCGTGTTCCTGCAGCTCGGGATGTATCTCGATCCCAAGTCCGACGTGATCGACCTGGTCTATGGCCAGCTGCTCGATGGCGCGGGCCAGCATGACGCTGCCAACGCCATCTACGACAAGTTGCCGGCCGACTCGCCGATGAAGCCGATGGCCGTGGTGCGGGTGGCGGAAAACCTCAACGCCATGGGCAATCGCGACGAAGCGATCCGCAAGCTCGGCAACATCGTCGCCACCAACCCCAAGGATCTCGAGGCGCTTTCGGTGCTCGGCGACATGCAGCGCGCCGCCGAGAAATATGCCGAGGCGGCCGACACCTACACCAAGGCGCTTGCGGTTGCCGGTGGCGACGCTCCGGGCGACTGGCGCTTCTACTATGTGCGCGGCATTGCCTACGAGCGCGACAAGCGGTGGGAGAAGGCCGAGGGTGATTTCAAGCGCGCGCTCGAGCTCAACCCCGACCAGCCCCAGGTGCTGAACTATCTCGGCTACAGCTGGGTCGACCAGGGCATCAACCTGATGCCGGCGCTCGACATGATCCAGAAGGCAGTCGCGGCGGCGCCGAATGACGGCTACATCATCGACAGCCTTGGCTGGGCCTATTTCCGGCTTGGCCGCTTCGAGGACGCGGTGCAGCAGCTCGAACTCGCCGTGCAGCTCCGTTCCACCGATCCCGAGATCAACGACCACCTCGGCGATGCCTATTGGCGGGCCGGGCGCCAGCTCGAGGCTCGGTTCCAGTGGAACATCGCTGCGGCCGTCGACACCACCGGCGCGGTGAAGGAGCGGGTGGCCAAGAAGCTCGCGGGCGGTCTCGATGCCGTTAGCCCCGCGCCCGATGCAAGCCCTGTAGCGGAAGGCCAGGCCGCGCCCGCCCAGTAACATGGCGCAAGGCACCGCCGTGGCCGCCGTTTCCGAGGCGGCCCCCGCAAAGGTCAATCTCGCCCTGCATGTCACCGGCCGGCGCGCCGATGGCTACCACGAGCTCGAGAGCCTCGTGGTGTTCGTCGATGTCGCCGACGAGGTCTCGGCGCACCCCGCCAAGGCCGATCGCCTGCGCGTCACCGGTCCCTTCGCCGCAGCGGCGGGCGGAGGCGACTCCAACCTCGTGATGCGGGCAGTGAACGCGTTCCGGGCCCGCTGGCCGGAGAGCCTGCCCAACGGGCTGGATATCTCGTTGACCAAGAACCTGCCGGTCGCCGCAGGCATTGGCGGCGGTTCGGCCGACGCCGCAGCGATGCTGCGCCTGCTTGCGGGCACCGCGGAGGGCGAGTTCTCGCTCGCCGACCTGCGGGCGGTTGCACTGACGCTCGGCGCCGATGTGCCAGCCTGCCTGCTGTCGCGGCCCTGCGAAGTGCGTGGCGTCGGCGAAATTCTCCACCCGCTGCGCGGTTTTCCCGCCACTCACCTGGTGCTGGTCAATCCGCTGATCCCGGTGGTCACCGCCGACGTGTTCCGCCGGCTGGAGCAGCGCACCAACCCGCCAATGCCGGCCCTGCCGCAACCGCTCACCCGGCCGGCGCAGCTCGGCCTGTGGCTGGCCGAGACTCGCAACGACCTCGAGGCTCCGGCCGTCGCGCTGGTGCCGGCGATCGGTGACCTGCTACGGCAGATGCGGGTGCTGGATGGCTGCGCGCTGGCCCGCATGTCCGGCTCCGGCGGCACGGTGTTCGGCCTCTTCGGCTCCGCCGCGCAGGCCCATCAGGCCGCCCACGACATGCGCGCGAAATACCCGCAATACTGGGTCGCAGCGGCTCCGGTGATCAGCTGAAAACGACAACGGCCCCCGAAGGGGCCGCTGCGAAATGATGCTGATCGGTACGATCAGAAGTGGAAGTTCACGCCCGCGGTGATGCTGTGGGCGACAATGTTGCTGTCGGACTCGATATTGAAGCCCGGGCCAAACGGAATAAAGTAGTCGTAGGTCTGGCTGCCGTAGTCGCTGTAGCGGTACTCAAGCTTGGCCGACACGTTCTCAGCAACCATGGCTTCCGCGCCAACACCGACGGTCCAACCCACATGGGTGTTGGTGTCATCGGCAAAGCCGAAAATCTCCGTAGTGCTGTTGGCCACTGCGAGGCCGGCGGTACCATACAAGAGGATGGCGTCGAACGACACGCCGGCGCGAGCACGCAGCGAAGCTGTCCAGTTGATCTGGCGATCGATGAAGCCGGAGAGATCCGGGTCGCTCACGATGTCGCCGAGAGAAATGTCGCCTTCGACGCCGAGCACAAATGTATCGACCTGCCAGTTGTAGCCGCCCTGGACACCGAGCAACCAGCCATCGATGTCGTAGGTACCGAACGGGCCTGGCGGGGGCACGAGCTCCCAGTCGACCGTACCACTGACCCAGCCAACGTGACCGCCGACATACGCACCGGTCCAGTCAGCAACGGGTGCCGCCGCTTCGACGGCGACTTCGTCAACGATCAGATCAGCAGCGTTGGCGGCGCCGGCCGCGCTCAACAGCAGCACGCTGGCGAATGCAATTTTAGTCTTCGTCCACATAGAAAATCTCCCAAATCAATGGACCACTCGATAGGGGGTCGATTGTTGGGAGTCTAATTAATTGTGGCGGGATGCGGAAAGAACTGTGGCCAAATGTTGCGCGCTTGCCACAAAGCCGCCGCGGCAGAGGAAAACGCCGCGGCCGTATAAGTGTTAATACGCCCGCGCAACAGTAAATTCGGCGATCTCGCCCAGCAGCGCTTTCATCTCGCTGGGGGGCAACTGCTTCAACGACTCACGGGCCCGGCGGGCGTGAGTGCTGGCTTGCTCGATGGTGCGGCCAAGGGTGTCGTAACGATTGAAGATCGCGACGACTTGCTTGAGCTGGGTTTCCCCGGCGTCCACGACGCCCAGTGCCGCGACCAGCACGTCGCGCTCAGCCGGTGTCGCCGTTTGCAGCGCCAGAATAACCGGCAGGGTCATCTTGCCTTCGCGCAAATCGTCGCCGGTGTTCTTGCCCAGGGTGCCGCTTTCGCCGCGATAGTCGAGCACGTCGTCGACCAGTTGGAACGCGAAGCCCAGTTCGCGGCCATAGTTGCGGAGCGCCTCGCGACCGGCCGCGTCGGCGCCGCCGGCCATCGCACCCACTTCCGTCGCCGCCTCGAACAGGGTGGCTGTCTTCGCGCCGATCACCTCGTCATAGTCGGCGGCGCTGGTGCTGAGATCGCGCGTCTTGGCCAGCTGCAGCACTTCGCCCTCGGCGATGATCGTCGCGGCCTGCGAGATCACCCTCAGCGCTTCGACATTGCCGGTGTCGACCATCATCATGAAGGCTTGGCCGAGCAGGAAATCGCCCACCAGGACGCTCGCCTGATTACCCCATTTCATCCGCGCTGCCGCACGGCCGCGCCGCATCTCGCTCTCGTCGACCACATCGTCGTGCAGCAGGGTGGCGTTGTGCATGAACTCGACGGCGGCGGCGAAATTCACTTCGCTGCCATTGGCACGCCCGAACAGCATCGAAGCCGCGACCGTCAGCATTGGCCTGAGCCGCTTGCCGCCCGCATCGATGAGATACCGCGCCACTTCCGGCACCAGCTGGACATGCGAGCTGGCCTTTTCGAGGATCATCGCATTGACGAGATCCATGCCGGTCCGGGTGGCGTCGACCAGCCGGTCAAGCGCGCCGGCGTTCGTCGTCGCCTCGTTTGCCGCTGCCGCCGATAGAGCCATGAAATCCCCGGTTTGAGCTACGCATCCGGCACCCTATAGTCGGGCGCATGCGAACTGTCGCGATGGTGCGATGTCCCTAGACGAAGCTACCGATCTTGTAAAACAACAAACGCTGACGCGCGACGCCTTTTTGGGTGGCCGCCTCACCGTGTCGCAGCCTGAGCGGGGCTTTCGCGCCGGGCTGGACTCCGTGCTGCTCGGTGCGTCGGTGGGCGCCGGCTCGCGCAGCCTGCTTGATCTCGGCGCCGGCGCCGGCACCGCGGCGCTGGTCGCCATGGCCGAGCTCGTGGACCTCACGGGGACGCTAGTCGAGGGTGATCCGGCAATGGCGGCGCTTGCGACGCTGAACCTCGGCACCAACGGCATGGCCCAGCGCAGCAAGGTGCTGCAGCTCGATTTGACGGCGCTGGGCCGGGTTCGTGCCGCTGCGGGGCTGGCCAGTGATCATTTCACCACCGTCATCGCCAACCCGCCCTTCTTCGATCCAGGCCGGGGCTCGGCGCCGTCCACTCAGCGCGCCGACGCACGGCACATGGACGACGACGTTCTCGATCGCTGGGTGAAGACCGCTGCCACCCATGCCGCGCCGGGAGGCGAGGTGATCTTCATTCATGTCGCAGAGGCATTGCCGCTGCTGCTGACCGCCTTCACCCGGCGCTTCGGCGCCGTCAGCGTGCTGCCGCTGCTGCCACGCGAGGGCGAGCCGGCCAGCCGGGTGCTGGTGCGCGGCATCAAGGGCTCCCGTGCGCCGTTCACGCTGATGGCGGCTCGCGCCTTGCACGAACCCACGGGCCGAGCCTTCCGCCCCGAGTTCGACGCGATCTTCCGCGGGACCGGGCGGCTCATCTGGTAATCTCGCGCCGAGGCACATACATCTGCCCGGTCGAAAACGAGGGTATCGCATGGGTCTCCGGTCCTGGATGAAGCGCAAGATGGGGCAGGGCGGTCCGGTGGTGCCGGTGGTCCGCCTGCACGGCGTCATCGCTGCCGACCAGCGGCCCGGCCGGCTGAACATCGAGACTGTGGCGCCGCTGCTGAAGCGCGCCTTCGCGGTGAAATCCGCTCCGGCGGTCGCCATCGTCATCAATTCTCCCGGCGGCTCGGCGGTGCAATCGCGGCTGATCTCGAAGCGCATCCGTGATCTTGCCGATCAGCACGAAAAGCCTGTGCTGGTATTCGTCGAGGACGCCGCGGCTTCGGGCGGCTACTTCATTGCCACTGCCGGTGATGAGATCATCGCCGATCCCTCGTCCATCGTGGGCTCTGTCGGCGTGATCTTCGCCGGCTTCGGCTTTGTCGAGACGCTGAAGAAGGTTGGTGTTGATCGCCGGGTGCATACCTCGGGCCGCAACAAGTCGACGCTCGATCCTTTCCTTCCCGAGAAGCCGGAGGACGTGGAGCGCATCAAGCAGATGGAGACCGACATCCATCAGGTGTTCATCGACTGGGTGAAGATGCGTCGTGGCGACCGGCTGAAGGCATCGGATGACCTGCTGTTCACCGGCGAGTTCTGGAGCGGCATCCGCGGGCTGGAACTGGGCCTGGTCGATGGCCTCGGCGACCTGCATGAGGTGCTGCAGACGCGCTACGGCGACAAGGTCGAGTTGCTGCCGATCGGGCCCAAGCGCAGGCTCTTCAGTCTCCCGGGCTTCGGCTTGGCGGCGCTGGCCGGCGACGTTGCCGCCAACATTGAGGACCGCTCCGTGTGGGCGCGGCTGGGGCTCTAGCCATGACCGGCACCCTTCTCCGCGTCCTTATCTTCGTGGCGATTATCCTCGCCATCCTCTGGGGTGTGCGGAAGATCTGGCGCGACTGGACCGGACAGTTCAAGGAAATCGACAAGGCGAAACACGAGCGTGACCTGCAGGAGCGCAAGCGCCCCGACGTCATCACGCTGAAGCGCGACAAGGACGGCAAGTTCCGCCCGCCCGAGGATGACGGGCGCTAGATTCCCGAAGACAGGACGATGGCCCCCGGCTAGCCTTCCGGCAAACTGGAGTCGGGAAATGGTCGACAGTTTGCTGCGCAGCCGGCGGGCGGGACACCACGCCGAGGTGACATCGGTCGAGTTGTTCTTCGACCTCGTTTTCGTCATCGCGGTCACCCAGATATCGCACGCACTGCTCGAAGACCTCACCTGGAGCGGCGCCCTCAGGGCAGGAATGCTGCTTCTCACCATCTGGTGGGCCTGGATCGACACTGCGTGGATCACCAACTGGCTCGACCCGCAAAAGCCGCTTGTGCGGCTGCTACTGTTCATCCTCATGGGTGTGGGGCTCGTGATCTCGAGCGCGCTGCCCGAGGCCTTTGGCGAGCGCGGGCTTGCCTTCGCGTTGGCCTTCGTGGTGTTCCAGCTCGGCCGCACGGCCTTCATGCTCTGGGCGGTCCGACGGGATGCGTCGCTGAGGCAGAACTTCGTGCGCATTGCCATTTGGTATGGCGCTTCGGCGGTATTCTGGCTCGCCGGCGGTTTCGCCGAGGGCGATCTGCGCCTCTACCTGTGGCTCATCGCCGTGCTGCTCGACGCGATGTCGCCTATCGTGAACTTCTGGGTGCCGGGGCTGGGTCACTCCGACACGCATGAGTGGACGATCGATGGCGGCCTGATGGCCGAGCGCAGCGGGCTGTTCGTGATGATCGCGCTGGGCGAGTCGGTGCTGGTGACCGGTACGGCCTTCACCGAACTCGAGTGGACGCCGGCGCTGATCCTGGCGATGACCGTGTCGCTGCTGCAGTCGATCGCCATGTGGTGGATTTACTTCGGCCAGCATGCCGGAGCCGCAGCGGCGGCCATAGGGCGCTCGGACGATCCCGGTGGCATCGCCCGCTTTGCTTACACCTATGTCCCCATTCTGCTGATCGCCGGCATCGTCGTTTCGGCAGTCGGGGACGAAATGGTGCTGGCCCATCCGGATGGGCACCTCGATACATCCGCGATACTGGTGCTGATCGGTGGACCGGCACTGTTCCTCGTCGGCGCCGTCTTGTTCAAGCTGGCCGTGTTCAAGTACTGGTCGATCCCGCGCCTCATCGGTCTGGGCCTGATGCTCGCGCTCTATCCGCTGGCCGGCGGGTTGTCGCCGCTGCTGCTGTCTACCGCCGCCACTTGCATCATGATTGCGCTTGCGGCCTGGGAAGTCGTCGATATCGCGAGGCACCCGGAGCGGTTTCCAGCCATGCAGCACCATGGCGAATGAACAGCGGAATTGACCCGGTGCCTTGGCCCCACTAGGTTCCGCGCGCAATTCCAGAGCCGGACCGCCCGCCGATGACCTCCCTACCCGCCCACATGGACCCCAGGAACTCGTTCCAGGGGCTGATCCTGACGCTGCAGCGCTTCTGGGCGGAGCAGGGTTGCGTGATCCTGCAGCCTTACGACATGCAGATGGGCGCCGGTACTTTCCACACCGCGACGACGCTGCGCGCGCTTGGCCCGAAGCCCTGGAAGGCGGCCTATGTGCAGCCCTCGCGCCGGCCCAAGGACGGCCGCTACGGCGAGAACCCGAACCGGCTGCAGCATTACTACCAGTTCCAGGTGATCCTGAAGCCGTCGCCCGACAACATCCAGGAACTCTACTTGCAGTCGCTGGCCGAGATCGGTCTCGATTCGAGCCTGCATGACATTCGCTTCGTCGAGGATGACTGGGAGAGCCCGACGCTGGGCGCCTGGGGGCTCGGCTGGGAATGCTGGTGCGACGGCATGGAAGTGAGCCAGTTCACCTATTTCCAGCAGGTCGCCGGCTTTGAGACGAAGCCCGTGCCGGGCGAGATCACCTATGGGCTCGAGCGCCTGGCCTGTTATCTGCAGAACGTCGATTCCATCATGGAACTCAACTTCAACGGCGGCAGCGGCGAGGACAAGGTCACCTATGCCGACGTGTTCCTGCAGAACGAGCAGGAGTTCTCGAAGTACAATTTCGAGGCCGCCGACGTCGACATGCTGTTCCGGCACTTCAAGGATGCCGAGGACGAGTGCAAGGCGCTGCTGAAGAAGGGCGCGGTCGGCAATCGCCAGACCCTCGCCGTGCCGGCCTATGAGCAGGTCATCAAGGCCAGCCATAACTTCAACCTGCTCGACGCCCGCGGCGCCATTTCGGTCACCGAGCGCCAGAGCTACATCCTCAGGATCCGCGATCTCGCCAAGGCCTGCGGTGAGGCTTGGCTGCAGACAGCGGGCGGCGGGGCCGCCGACTGACGGCCTGCGGCAGCCTTAGCTGCACGTCACCTCTAGGCCATCCGAGCCGGTGAACCGGAACTTCGTCTTGCCCGTGTCGTCGGTGCCGAACACGCCGACGAGTTGCATGTCCTTGAGCGGTCCCGACAGCGGGTTCACGTCGTTGCCGGCCGATGCCACCTGCCCACTCGCGCTGTTGCCGTCGACGTTCTTGAACGAATAGTCGCCCGCCACGAACACCGTGAGTTCACCGAGATTGGCGCCATTCTCGCTGACACAGGCGTAGACGCCGGGCGGTGGGAACTGCGCCAGCGCGGGGGTGGCGAGCAGGGCTAGGGCGGCAGCGAGGTGGAGCGGGCGCATGATGGGAGTATGCGACCGCCAGGCAGCGGAGGCAACGCGCAGGTCATAAGCAGCTCTCCAATTGCTCATGACGCCCAGCTTGGCCCGCAGTTATACCACTTTCGCGAAAATGGTATAACCGGACCGGAACCTGTGTTATACCATTTTCGCGAAAATGGTATAACGCGATGAAACAGCTCGATCTGACCTACCAGACCCTCTACTCGGAACTCGCTCAACGCAGCCTCGATGCCGCCTTCACGTCCGAGTTCGAACTCGATGGACGCTTCGTAGCTGTTGAGGTCAAGGGCAGGAAATTCTGGTACTACGACGCGCCCAAGCAACCCGGCGACGTCCAGGCCAAGCGTCGTACCTACGTCGGCCCCTCCGACGATGAGGAGATCACCCGGCGCGTCGAGCAGTTCAAGGACCTCAAGGAAGACTACCGCGTCCGCTCGCGCCTTGTTTCCACGCTTGTGCGCGAAGCCTACCTGCCTCGCCCCCAGCCGCTCGCCGGCAACATCGTCGAAGCGCTCTCTCGCGCTGGTTTCTTCCGGCTTCGCGGTGTGCTGATCGGTACCGTGGCGTTTCAGTGCTACTCGGCGCTGCTGGGTGTCCGCATGCCCGGCGCGATCATGCAGACCGGCGATGCCGACTTCGCCCAGTTCCATTCGATCGCCAACGCGGTCGACGATAGCATGCCGTCCATCCTCGACGTGTTGCGCGAGGTGGATCCCACCTTCCGGGAGATTCCGCATCGCAATGATGGACGCTATACCACACAGTACAGCACCCGCTCGGGTTACAAGGTCGAGTTCCTCACTCCCAACACCGGCTCGGACGATCACACCGATCGGCCTGCCGCCATGCCGGCATTGGGTGCAACCGCAGCGCAACCGCTCCGCTTCCTCGACTTTCTGATTTATGAGCTAGTTCGCGCTGTGCTTCTACATGGTGCCGGCGTGCCTGTGCTGGTGCCTGCCCCCGAGCGTTATGCCATCCACAAGCTGATCGTCGCCACGCGCCGGCTCACGGACAACGACGGCCTCGCAAAGAGCCGCAAGGATGTGCAACAGGCAACGGAGATCATGCAGGCCATGGTCCAGACCCGCCAGACCGACGCCCTCGCCGACGCCTACATGACGGCGTGGGATCGTGGCCCGGCCTGGCGCGACGCCATCCGACAAAGCCTGCGGACTATCGATCCGGAAGTGTTGGAAGACATTCGGCGGGCGCTACTGGTCTCACTTGAACGCATGCTCGGCGACCCGGTCCGCTACGAACTGGCCGCCCGGCCGGCTTAAACCGGCGGCATCAGCCCTTCCGACTTCCGCTTCTTGCCCTTGAACGGCTCCATGCCCTCGTTGGCGAGCTGGTCGGCGCGTTCGTTCATTTCGTCGCCATTGTGGCCCTTGACCCAGTGCCAGTTGATCTTGTGGCGCTGGGTGGCGGCGTCGAGGGACTGCCAGAGTTCGACGTTCTTGACCGGCTTCTTGTCAGCTGTGCGCCAGCCGTTCTTCTTCCAGCCGTGAATCCACTTGGTCAGCCCGTCCTTGACGTAATTGCTGTCGGTGTGGAGCTCGATCTCGCACGGCCGCTTCAGCGCGGTCAGTGCTTCGATGGCGGCGGTGAGTTCCATCTGGTTGTTGGTGGTGAGCGGCGCGCCGCCCTTCAGCTCTTTCACCGTGTCGCCATACTGCAGCACGGCGCCCCAACCGCCGGGACCGGGGTTGCCTGAGCAGGCGCCATCGGTGTGGATGATAACAGAGTTCATGCGGGCGGCCGATCGTAGCGGTAGAACTCGACATCGGGATGGCCGTAGCTGTCTCCCGTATGGGTGTAGACGCCGCCGAGCTTGCGCAGCACCTTCAGCGAGGGCTCGTTGCGCGCGTCCGCCATGCCGAGGAAATGGTCGCGGTCGGTGTCGCGCCAATACCAGTCCCTGAGAGCGCTCGCCGCCTCGTACACGTAGCCCTGGCCCCAGAACTCCGGATAGAGCGAGTAGCCGATCTCCGGGATCTCGTCGGCGCCGTAGATACCGAAGCCACAGCGCCCCACGAGCACGCCATCGGCCTTCCGCGTCACCCGGAGCTTGCCCATCTTCTGGCGCTCGAACAGCGCGATCCAGTGGGCGAGCGCCTTGTCCATGTCCGCCTTGCTCCACGGCTGTCCGTGCCCGGTGAGATAGCGCGCCACCGTCGGATCGCCATGCAGGCGGTAGAGGTCGTCGATCTGGTCGGCACGCCAGCCGGAGAGGACCAGCCGCTCCGTTTCCAAGAGGGTCAGGTCAGTCATGCGGCGGGCTGGGCTCTGAGTTCGCGGGGCAGGTTGAAGACGATGCTCTCGCGCTGCTCGCCGCTGGCGCTGACCGCGATGTCGAAGCGCTGCGCGAAGGCCTCGATGACCTCATCGACCAGCGTCTCGGGGGCAGAGGCGCCGGCGGTGATGCCCAGCGTCTTGATGCCCTCGAACTTGCTCCAGTCGATCTTGTCGGCGCGCTCGACCAGCGAGGCGTTGGGGCAGCCGTTGCGCTGCGCCACTTCGACCAGGCGCACCGAGTTCGACGATTCCGGCGCGCCGACCACGATCATCGCATCGACATTCGGCGCCACCCGCTTCACCGCTTCCTGGCGGTTGGTGGTGGCGTAGCAGATGTCTTCCTTGTGCGGCAGCGCGATGGTCGGAAAGCGCCGGCGCAGCACCTCGACGATAGCGGAGGTGTCGTCGACGCTGAGCGTCGTCTGCGTCACGTAGGCGAGCTTGGCCGGGTCCCGGGGCACGAAGCTCTCAGCTTCCTCGACCGTCTGGATCAGCGTGATGGCTTCATCGGGCAACTGGCCCATGGTGCCGATCACCTCGACATGGCCTGCATGCCCGATGAGGACGATCTCGCGGCCCTCATTGTGGTGCCGGTTGGCCTCGATATGGACCTTCGACACCAGCGGGCAGGTCGCATCGAGAAAGAACATGTTGCGCGCCTTGGCGCCGGCCGGCACGGACTTGGGCACCCCGTGGGCGGAAAACACGACGGGAGCGCCGGTATCCGGGATCTCGTCGAGCTCCTCGACGAACACCGCGCCCTTCTGGCGCAGGCCGTCGACGACGTATTTGTTGTGGACGATGGCGTGGCGCACATAGACCGGCGCGCCGTAGCGCTCGAGCGCCAGTTCGACGATCTGGATGGCGCGATCGACGCCGGCGCAGAAACCGCGCGGCGCACACAGCGTAATGTCCAAGTGCGGCCTTGTTTGCATAGGAGAGCAGATGCGTTCAATGCCCAGGCAAGTCAAGGTAGCAATGCCGCGACCCAAGGGCACGGGCAACGGTGCGTCAAGCCGATCACAAGTGATCAGTTGCGGTGCAACGGCCTGAACGGCAATATGTTTCGCAACTTGGCGGAAGGTGTCCCCGGTGACCCTGGCAATGGAGATGTTCGCGATCGCGCCCGCCACGGGCAAGGCGAACCTTTCCTCGATCCAGGACGGGTTGCTGGTCGGCAAGGCTTTGTGGCTGAGCCGCGCTGCCGAAGCCGGGTTGCCCGTTGCCCCGACCATTGTCATCAGTCGCGCCGCCTGGAACGCCCTGCAGGAAGAGCGCAAGGCGAAGGACGACCGGCTGCGCATCCATTGGGTGGCGACGCTGTTCCGGCTGGTTGGCCGCGATGGCCGGCCGCCGGCGCTGGTGGTGCGCACGTCGAGCGCGGCGCACAGTTCGGGCCTGATGCCGGCACGGCCGGGGCTGAGCCCGCCTGCCAACGAGGCCGAGTCCGTCGACCCGGCACGGCCGTTGGCAAAGGCCATCTCGGATGCCTTTGCGTCCTACGCCACATTCGATCCGCGCCCAGAGCGGCAGATCGTCATTGTCCAGGCGATGGCTGACGGGGACGTTCGGCAGTTCCTCACTCGCGACGCGCAGACGGGAGTGCTTGGCCCGGCGCCAGTCAATGGCACGCCGTTCGGTCCCTTGCCGACTTCTGCAACGGCGTTCGTCGATCTGCTGGATGCGGCGGCTGGGCAGCATCTGAGCTGCCTGGTGTCAATCGAGGGTGACACGGTCCGCCTGCTTTCGGCTCGTGCCGCCCCGGCTTCGGCAGCAGCCGAACTCGAAGCCGCCGTTGATCGTGTGGCGCGTGGACGCTGGACGCAGCGCGAGGCAGTGACCCATATCGACCCGGCGCGCCTGCAGCAGATGCTGCATCCCCGGCTCCGCTCGCCTGAAAGCGCCACGGTGCTCGCCACCGGACTTGGTGTCTCCCCGGGCGCCGCCAGTGGCGTCATCGTCTTCAACTCCGAGGATGCGGCGCGGATGAAGGCGCGCGGCCGGCATTGCATCCTCGTCGTCACCGAGACCGGCCCGACCGACATCGAAGGGATGAAGGCGGCGACCGGCATCTTGACCGCCCGGGGCGGCATGACCAGTCACGCGGGCGTGGTGGCGCGTATCACGGGCAAGCCCTGTGTTGCCGGCGTGCGGACACTGAGCGTCAACCAGGCGGAGATGACCTGCCGCATCGGCAACAAGGAATTCCGTCAGGGTGACCGCATCACGGTCGACGGCACCGACGGCTCGGTCTATCTGGGCGCCCTGCCACTGGCGCAGCCGCATATTGGCGGCGCGATGGGGAAGCTCCTGGGCTGGTCCGACGCCTCGCGCCGGGTGAAGGTGCGGGCCAATGCCGAGACGGTGGAGGCGGTGAATACGGCGCTGAGCTTTGGCGCCGAGGGGATCGGCCTGGCGCGCTCGGAGCACATGTTCTTTTCGCGCGAGCGCATGGTGGCGCTGCGGCGGCTGATCCTGTCGGAAGATGCCGACGATCGCGCCAAGGCGCTGACCGGGTTGGTCGATTTCCAGACCGCGGACTATTCCTCGATCTTCCTTGCCATGAAGGGGCGGCCGGTGACGGTACGGCTGTTCGATCCGCCGCTGCACGAGTTCCTGCCGCGTACCGACGAGGATATCGAGGAGACGGCGCAGTCGCTCGGCCTCGAGGTGCGTGCGCTTCGTATGCGGCTCGACCGTATTGCCGAGACCAACCCCATGTTGGGGCACCGCGGCGTGCGGCTCGCCATCACCTATCCCGAGATCCTGAAGATGCAGATCGAGGCGCTGTGCGCCGGCGTGCGTGCCGCTTCGGCCAAGCAGTCGGAGCCGGTGACGCTCGAGGTGATGGTGCCGTTCGTTTCCACTGTCAGCGAGGTGGTGGAGGTTAAGCGCCAGACCTACGCCATCGTCGAGCAGGCCGGGCTACCGCCGGCGGCCCGGGAGCGCTTCGCCTTCGGCACTATGATCGAGTTGCCGCGCGCGGCGCTGCGGGCAGGGGACATCGCCGAACATGTCGACTTCTTCTCGTTCGGCACCAATGACCTGACGCAAACCACCTACGGCATCAGCCGCGACGATGCGCCGGCGTTCCTCTCGGCTTATCAGCGCAAGGGGCTCTACGACCTTGATCCGTTCGTCACGCTCGACCAGAAGGGCGTCGGCGAGATGATCACCATCGCGATCGAGCGCGGTAAGCGGGCGAACCCGAACTTGAAGATCGGCATCTGCGGCGAGCATGCAGGCGACCCGGCCTCGCTGTGGTTTTTCGCCCGGCTGGATGTGGATTACGTGAGCTGCTCGCCATATCGGGTGCCGGTGGCGAGGCTGACGCTGGCGCAATAGCCGGCAGCATTTACGTCAGCCCAGCTGCCCCATTTCGCCCGGATATAGCCCCTTCGTGGCCATCTCCGGCCCGTCCTGACGCCAAATTTCCCCTGTTTACGGTCGGCTAACCCTAAACCCGCATTATCGCGAAGGCCGGCATTTGCGTCACAGTTTATCTGAAATGCCGGCGCGTCGTTTGTTGCGTTCGCGTGGATAGTAAAGCGTTCTGATGGCCCCGTACCGGACCACCCCGATGCGCCGTGCTCGCAATGAGCTCGCCGCACTCAAGGCATGCGCAGGTTTCGCGCTCGCAATTTTCGCCGTCGCCGGCTTGACCGGCGCCGCTCACGCTCCCGACATGGGGTCGAGTTCGGCCTATGAGGCTAGCCTAACGCGGCCGAGCCTCAGTCGTTCCGGCACGGATGTGGTCATCACCGGCTCGATCGACAACATCTTCCTTTCGCAGAGCTTCGTCGGCGCCAATCGTGCGCTGAAGCAGGATCGCGCCCGCCCGGTGATCCAACTGGCGGAACTGACCGCCAGTTTCGCCGATATCCGCGCCAAGATCGCGGCCGCACGCAACCCCAAGGGCACGGCTCCGGCGACCGTCGAGACGGCCAAGGCCGACCTTGCCACCTGGACCAAGAGCCAGGTGGAGGCCAAGGCCCCAGCCGAGATGCCGGTAGCCGTTGCGGCCATTGACCCCGCGCTGACGACCCCCGCGCTTGATGCTATCGAAGGCCTTGCCGGCACCGGCAGCGATGTGCCGGTGCCCCACACAATGTCGGAGAAGCTCGCCTATGCGCGGGCCGACCTACCGGCGACGGTGTTCGACGGCTCGGTGATGAGCAAGCAGGGCAAGAAGGTTTCCGACAAGGAAGTCTGGTGCATGGCCACTGCGATCTATTTCGAGTCACGCGGCGAGAGCTATCGCGGCCAGGTGGCGGTGGGCCAGGTGGTGATGAACCGCGTTTACCACAAACTCTATCCCGACACGATCTGCGGCGTGGTGTTCCAGAACCAGAGTAAGCGCAACGCCTGCCAGTTCTCCTTTGCCTGCGACGGCATCCCCGAGAAGGTGACCGACCAGAAATCCTGGAAGCAGGCCATGGCAATCGCCAAGGACGTGATCTCGGGCAAGGAATACCTGGCCGAAGTCGGCTACTCGACCCACTACCACGCCACCTACGTCTACCCGCACTGGGCGCCGCGCATGAAGAAGAACACCAAGATCGGCATGCACGTGTTCTACCAGTTCAAGCGCGGATGGAAGTTCGGCTGATAACTGGCTGTTTCTGAAGCTGCGGCTGACTCGATGCCCCTCTCCCCCTTGGCGGGGGAGAAAGCGAAAACTTGGGCTTAGCGCAGCTAAGTCCTTAGTTTTCGCAAGAGAGGGGGTGCGGAGCCATCGTGCCCTCCACGATCCCCTCTCTTGCGATTTCTAAGGCTTAGCAGACGCTAAGCCCAAGAAATCGCTTTCTCTCCCGCAAGGGGAGAGATGACTGAGGCATCGGTGCAAATTCGCCCAAAGCCTCAGAACTTCGCCATCTCGCGCTTAACCTTCTCGATGAAGCCTTTGAGACCCGCTTCGGTCTGGTTGTTCATGTCGTAGAGCGCCAGGTATTTTGGCGGCATCAGCGTGCCGAAGGTGACCCAGGCCCAGCGCATGGCGAGGCGGCGGGGCGGGTCGCCCATGATCATGGTGCGGAGGCGATCGCCGCCATAGGTGGTGATGTAGGCCACCTTCTTGATGTTCTTCATCGCCGGGATGAGCTTGCCCTTGTCGTTGGCGTCGCCGCCTTCGAGGACGAACGAGACGCCCGGCAGGAAGATGCGGTCGAAGAAGCCCTTGAGGATCGCCGGATAGCCATAGTTCCACACCGGGTGGACGAAAACGATCTTGTCGCAGGCGCGGAGGCGGTCGACGTAGGGCTTGGTCAGCGGCGTCAGGTTCCCTGGCACGTCGTGGTAGCCGAGCCGTTCGTCGCGGCTCATCGCCGCGATGAAGTTGTCGTCATAGAGGTTCAGCGCATCAACCTCGTCGCCCTTCGCCCGAAGGGTTTCGCAGGTCGCGTTGAACAGCGCGCGGTTGTAGCTGGTCTCGACCGGATGGGCGTGGACGACCAGCACCCTCATTCGGCGGCGCCGCCGAGCGTGTAGAGGCCGGTGAACAGCCAGGTACGGCCGGATTCGAAATCGAAATCCGGATCGTCCCAGGCGATCATCTTGCCGGGGTTGAGGATACCCTTGGGATCGGCTTCCTTCTTGAACTGCAGCTGCGCCCGGTCGGTCCGCTTCATGCCGCCCTCTTCGAGGGTGTAGCGGTGCGGGTTGAAGACCAGGCAGCCGTTCTCTTCGTGGATCCGGATGATCTCCTCGAGCCGCTCTTCCGAGGTGTAGCGGACGATGGGGAGGCCGGAGAACACGACGCGACCGTCGAAGCGGGTCATCTCGATATGCATCGGCAGCTCTTCGCCGAAGATGTCGATGATCTTCTTCACATGGTCGAGGTCGGGGTACTGGGTCTGCAGGTAGGTGATGGTCGGGTCGATCTTGAGGCCGCGGAGCGTCGTGTGGTTCCAGGCCAGCTCGTAGATCGGGGGCAGCTTGGCCTTTTCCTCGGGCGTCAGGGTGTCGGCGCGATACAGCAGGTCGCCTTCGTGGAAGGCGACGAAATCGACCAGTGCGGGGACGGCTGCAGGAGCCGCCATCAGCAGCACGACCGATTGCTCGCGGCTGCGGATGTAGGGGCGGTGGCGGTTGAAATAGTCGTGCGCGATGGGCGCGGCGACCGGCGAGATTTCCTTGCACAACAGCCCATCCTGCAGCGCCACCTGCTCGGCGAAGGCGCAGGCTTCCTGGATGGTGTCGAAGCCGACCATCATGTCGACCCAGTCGTAATGCGCGGTCAGCGGCATCTCGGCTTCGACGATGATGCCGTTGGTGCCGTAGGCGTGGGCCACCTTGAGGATGTCGGGGCCGCGCAGGTCGAGCACGCGCGGTTCGGCTTCGCAGGTGACGACCTTGAGGCCGAGGATGTTGCCGAAATTGCGCAAGCCGCCCCAGCGGATCGAGCCGACACCGCCCGAGCCGCCGGCGATGAAGCCGCCCAGCGAGGCCATGCGATAGGTCGAGGGGTGGAAGCGGAGTTCGCCGTTGACGGCGTGGATGGTCTGTTCGTCGAGCTGCTCGAGGATGACGCCGGCCTCGGCGCGCACCCGGTCCTGCTCGATCTTGATGACCTTGTTGAGGTTCATCAGGTTGAGCATGGCGCCACCCGAGAGCGGCATGGCCTGGCCGTAATTGCCGGTGCCGGCGCCGCGCGGGGTGATCGGCACCTCGTACTTGAAGGCCTCGCGCAGCACCGTGACGACTTCATCGACCGAGCGCGGCGAGACCACGATCTCGGCGGTGACGCCTTCGAGCTGCTGCTTCAGGCGCGGCGAATACCAGTAATGGTCGCGGCTCTTCTGCTGCACGATGCGCGGGTTGTCTTCGACCGGAATGTCGCCGAGAGCGGCGCGAAAGCCAGTGATATCCATGGTTTACTCCATCAGGTCGTCGAGTTCGCGATAGTCGGGAAGGCTCGTGTCGATGGCCTTGCCGGCACGAAGCACGATGCGGTCATGTTGCGGGCGGGCGTTGAGCTCGGTCCAGCTGCGGGCGCGGAACAGCACCAGGTCGGCGGGCGCGCCGGGCGCGATCACTGCCTTGTAGGTGAAGCCGGCATGCGCGGCAGGCGCTGAGCCGACGGCGCGCACCCAGTCCCACGCCTGATCCTGCGGGTGGTCGAACTGCAGGATGCGGGCGCCCTCGCGCAGCACCTCGACGCCGTCGAGATCGCCATAGGCGTAGAACGGGTCGCGGGTGTTGTCCGAGGCGATGGCGACGACGGCGCCAGCAGCCTTGAATTCGTTGAGCAGGGTGGCGCCGCGGCGGATCGGGGTGCGGACGGCGCCGTTCCCGTTGCTGCGGTCCTGCAGGTAGATGTTGCACATCGGCAGCGAGACGATGGCGATGCCGGCTTCGACGGCCTTGTCGATGGTGGTGCGCTGGGTGCGCTCGTCCTGCACGGTGAGGACGCAGCAATGGCCGGCCATCACCTTGCCGGTGTAGCCGGTCTCGAGTACCGCCTCGGCGAGATGCAGCAGGGCGTGCGCCGAGGGATCGCCGGTCTCGTCGGTGTGGAGGTCGAGATCGAGGCCGAGGTCGCCGGCCTTCTCGACCACGCGCAGCATGGCCTCCTTGGAGCGAGCATATTCGGCGACCGAGCCGCCGAGGATACCGCCCGAAGCCTTCACCTGCTGGGCGACAGCGTCGAGTTCGGCCGGGTTCACCAGCGTGTCCGGGCCCGTGATGGAGACGGCCTGCAACTCGATGCGGTCGGCCCAGCGCTCGCGCATCTGCTCGAACAGCGTCCAACTGATCTCGTGCTGGGGCGGGGCGCTATCGAGATGGGTGCGGATGGCGGCGGTGCCGTGCGCATAGGCACAGCGCAGCGCGAAATCCATCCGCCGCTCCATGTCGGCGGCGGCCCACTTGCTCTCGCGATCGGCACCGACGGCGAGCAGGGCGCCGAGCCAGGTGCCGTCCGGGTTTTCCTTGCGCGGCCAGATGTGACCCTTGTCGAGATGGGTGTGGATATCGACGAAGGCGGGGAGGATCAGGCCGGCATCGAGATCATGGCTCGGGCCGGTAACGGGGGCCGAGCCGGTGGGGCGGATGGCGGCGATGCGGCCATCCAGGATCTCGATATCGACGTTCTCGATGGCACCGCTGCCGGCCTTGCCCAACGCAGCGCTCGGGATCCGGGCGTTGCGGAGGGTGACATTGCCGGTCGCGAGGGCAGGGGTGCCGTGCACGCTCAATTCTCCCGCTTGATCGCGCTCTCATGCCAGCGGTGCAGGGACAGCCAGGCGATGAACGAGGTGAGGCCGA
Organism: Devosia sp. P3_B2; assembly: GCF_056402875.1. Classification (NCBI taxonomy): domain Bacteria; kingdom Pseudomonadati; phylum Pseudomonadota; class Alphaproteobacteria; order Hyphomicrobiales; family Devosiaceae; genus Devosia; species Devosia sp. P3_B2. The sequence goes on from NZ_JBFUGO010000005.1 coordinate 28,071, forward strand.
AGATGGCGATGCCGGTGCCGGTGAGGAGGATCAGTGCTGCGAACAGCCGGGGGATGTTCAGCCGGTATTGCGATTCGAGCAGCCGGAACGCGAGGCCCGAGCCCTGGCCGGCGGTGCCCGCGGCGAACTCGGCGACAACAGCTGCGATGAGCGCGAGGCCGCCGGCGATCCTGAGGCCGGCCATGAAGTAGGGCAGGGACGCCGGCAGCTTGAGATAGATCAGCGTCTGCCAGCGTGAGGCGCCGTAGAGATCGTAGAGGTTGAGCAGGTTGTGATCGACGCTCTTCAGGCCCGTGACCATGTTGGAGAGGATCGGGAAGAACGCCACGAGGAACGCGATGATCAGCAGCACCGTCTGGGTGTCGGGCACATAGATCAGCAGCAGTGGCGCGATGGCGATGACCGGGGTTACCTGCAGGATCACCGCGAACGGAAACAGCGCCAGTTCGACCCACTTGCTCTGCACGAGGATGATCGCCATCGCAACGCCGCCGATCAACGCCAAGATCAGCGCGGTAAAGGTGATCCGCAGCGTCACCAGCAGCGAGGGGGCGAGCGTCGGCCAGTCATTGTAGAGCGACGTCACCACGTCGCCCGGCGTCGGCAGGATGTATTTCGGGATACCGTTGAGCACCACGATCAAGTGCCACGCGATCACCGCCAGCACCAGCATGGCCACCGGCACGACGATTCGCAGCACGCGCTCGGTGTTGGAGGTGCGCGGGCGGAGGATGGCGACGGCGCTGTCGGTGCCGGCTTCGTCGTCGGTGTCGGGGGCGGTTTGCACGACGTTGCTCATCAGTGCGTCCCCCCACCGGCGTGAATGGCTTCGTGCAGTGCGTGCGACACCTCGTGGGTGGTGGCGCGGTACTCTTCCGACGTGCGGTATTCGGCGTTGCGCTCGCCGCTGGTCTTCAGCGGGATATCCGCGAACACCTGGCCGGGGCGGGCCTTCATCACCACGATACGGTTGGAAAGGTAGGCGCTCTCGAACACCGAGTGCGTGACGAAAATCACGGTGACGCCCGACTGCTTCCAGAGGCGCAGGACATCGTCGTTGAGCTTCTGCCGGGTGATTTCGTCGAGCGCGGCGAACGGCTCGTCCATCAGCAGCAGCTTGGGTTTGGTGACCAGCGCGCGGGCGATCGAGACGCGCATTTTCATGCCGCCCGACAGTTCGCGCGGGTAGGCTTCGGCGAAATCGGCGAGGCCGACCGAGGCCAGCGTTTCCATGATGCGGGGGCGGGCGGCGGACTTGCTCACGCCCTCCAGGCGGAGCGGCAGGTAGACGTTGCCGAACACCGTCTGCCACGGCATCAGCGTCGGCTCCTGGAACACGAAGCCGACATCGCCCTCGGGCAGGCCCCTGGAATTGATCTTGGACGACGGCCAGTCGATGCTGCCCGAGCTGGCGCCGCCGAGGCCGGCGATGATCCGGAGCGCCGTCGACTTGCCGCAGCCGGACGGGCCGAGCAGGCTCAGGAACTCCCCGCGCTCGACATCGAGCGACATGTCCTTGAGCGCCAGCGTACCGTTGGAGAAGACTTTCGAGACGTTCCGCATGGAGACGACGGTGTGCGTCGATTTCGGTGCGGTCCTCGGCTCGGCGAGGGAAAGATCAGTCAATGCAGCAGCCCACGTTAGGGACGAACGGCGCGGGCGGAATTGCCCGCGCCGAGTAGGTTCTTCTTACTTCACCAGCTCTTTGCCAAGGCCCTGGCAGACCAGTTCAGTGGTATATGCCTGGGTGACGTCGATGCCTTCGGCGAACAGGCCGACCTTGACCATCTGGTCGTAAAAATCCTTCCAGCGCGCGTCGGTCATGCAGCCGATGCCGCCGGTCTCCGCGTCGCCGGAAACGACGATGCCGTATTCCTTCATCTTGGCGAGGCCGTACGCGAGCTGACCATCGGTCATCTCGGGATTGTCCTTCTTGATCAGCTCGTTGGCCGCGGCGTTGTCGCCGTAGAGGTAGTTGTACCAGCCAATGATCGATGCTTCGACGAAGCGCTTGGCCACGTCCTTGTTGGCGTCGTACCAGGGCTTCATGGTCTCGATCGTCGTCGAATAGGGCTGGAAGCCGTTATCGGCGAGCAGGAACACCTTGGGCGCCCAGCCGGCCTGCTTCTCGATCTCGTAGGGCTCCGAGGTCAGGTAGCCCTGCTGGATCGCCTGCTTGTCGGCGATGAACGGCGCAGGGTTGAAGGTGTAGGGCTCGAACTTCTCGTCAACGAAGCCCTCGTAGGCGGACTTCATCCAGCTGAAGTACGAGATGAAGCCATCCTTGGAGAGGATGTACTTCGACGCCTTGGCGAGATCGGCGAAGGTCTCGAAGCCCGCATCCGGATGGGCCAGCAGCACCTGCGGATCCTTCTGGAAGATCGAGGCGATCGTGATGGTGGGGATGCCTTCCTTGACCGCGTCGATCGCGGTGGTCGGGCCACCCATGTAGAAATTGATCTGCCCGCCAATCAGCAGCGAGCGGTTGGCGCCTTGCGGCCCGCCCTGGCGGATGGTGACGTCGAGGTTGTACTTGGCATAGGTGCCGTCGGCCACGGCCTGGTAGTAGCCACCGTGCTCCGCCTGGGCCAGCCAGTTGGTGCCGAAGCTCACCTTGTCCTGCGCGATGGCGCCGCTCATGCCCAATGCTAGCGTTACCACGCCAGCCGAGATGAGCTTGGTGAAGTCGATCATCGTTAGTCTCCCTGTTAAGGTATCCGCCGGGGCTTGTCCCCCGCCCGGCCGGTCGGCAAACTTCCATGCCCGCGGGCACACCAAACCATTCATTCCGCGCCGAAAAGCAAAAGAAAAGCCCAAAATTGCGCCATTCAGCAAAGTGCCGCCAGAATAGGCAATAAGGATTAGATTGGGGCTTTCATTCGCCCTCGTTTGACGCTTAGCTGAGCATACACACCGGGGGTCCTGTGCATAAGCCGCTTTCGCCTTCATCGATTCATCCGGCGTTTTCCCGCTACAGCCTCGGTGTCGAGGTCAGTTCGCGCTCGCGCTACGTCTTCTGTTCCGGCCAGGTCGGGATCACCGCTGATGGCGCGATTCCCGCCGATTGCGCGGGCCAGACGCGCGTCTGTTTCGACAACATTGCCGCCGTGCTGGCGGAGGCCGGCATGGGCTTTGGCGATGTGGTGAAGCTCAATGCGTTCGTTACCGGCCGCGAGCACCTGGCCGAGTACATGAAGGTGCGCAACGAGCTGTTTCCGGAGCCATTTCCGGCTTCAACCCTGATGATCGTGACGGGATTCGCGCGGCCCGAATTCGTCGTCGAGATCGAAGCGATCGCCGCGATCCCCAGCTGACTGAAAGACTTCACATGAGCTATCGCAAGATCTGGTGGAACGACTTCTCCGCCAACCAATTCCATCGCCTCGATCCGAACAAGACGATCGCGGTGTTCCCGGTGGCGGCGGTGGAGCAGCACGGCCCGCATTTGCCGGTGGGCACCGACACGATCATCAACCAGGGCCATCTCGACCTGTTGGTGCAACGCGCGCCGGCGGATCTCGATATCCGCATCCTGCCGGTGCAGGCGATCGGCAAATCCAACGAGCACATCTGGCAGAAGGGCACACTGAGCGGCACGGCGACCAACCTGATCGACGCCTGGACGCAGATCGGGCTCGAGATCGCGCGGACCGGCATCAGAAAGGTGGTGTTCGTCAACAGCCATGGCGGGAACGTGTCGATCCTCGACATCGTGGCGCGCGAGCTGCGGGTGCGGCAGAACATGCTGGCGGTGAAGGCCGGCTGGAGCCACTTCTGGCCCAAGGACATCTATTCCGACATCGAGAACCGCTTCGGCATCCATGGCGGCGACAGCGAGACCTCGCTGGTGATGCACTTCCGGCCCGAACTGGTGAACCGCGAGGCGCTGCAGGATTTCCCGTCGGTCGCGCAGCGTGACGAGCAGGGCTACAAGTACATGCGGCCAACCGGCATGCTGAGCTACGCCTGGATCGCCAGCGACATCCACCCACTCGGCGCCGCCGGCGAGGCGCATCTGGCCACGGCGGACAAGGGGCGGATCACTGTCGAGACGGCGGTGGACGGTTTCATCGAGCTGCTGCGTGAGGTGGAGCGCTATCCGCTGCCGGGGACGCGCGACTAGGGAAGCCGGCGCCTCCCATTGCGCGCCTGCCTTGCACCCGGTAATCCCTGCTGATGCAGCAGTTTCAGACGCAAACCGACACTCTATCGCTCAACGGCAAGCCACTCAGCTTCGCGAGCCTGGCGCGTATCGGCGCGCGTGCGGTGTCGCTCGAGGCCGATCCCATCGCCATGGCGCGTGTCGACGTGGCGCGCAAGGTGGTCGACGACAAGCTCGCGCGCGGTGAGTCGGTGTATGGCGCCAATACCGGCGTCGGGGCGATGAAGGACGTCGAGTGGACGCCTGAGCAGCTCGAGACCTTCAATCTCGGGCTGGTGCGCGCCCACCATTTCGGCACCGGCGCGCCGTTTCCCAACTCGGTGGTGCGCAGCGCCATGGCGATCCGCGTCAACACGGCGCTGACCGGGCGGGTGGGGTGCTCGCGCGCGCTCGTTGACGCGTATCTGGCGCTGCTCGACAGGGATGTGGTGCCGGTGGTGCGGCGTACCGGCTCGATCGGCACCGCCGATATTGGGCTGATGGGCCAGATCGGCGCCGTGCTGACCGGCGTCGGCGAGGCGGTGTACCAGAACCGACGGATGTCAGCCGAAGCCGCGCTCGCTGAAGCCGGATTGGCGCCTTGCCGTATGGCGCCGCGCGACAGCCTCGCCTCGATCAGCGTCAATGCCGTTGGCTTTGCGGCCGCGGCCGAGGCGGTGCGTTCGGCAGCGTCGGCGGTGCGCATGCTGCTGGCGACGAGCCTCACCACGGCCGGCGCGTTGGGCGCGTCTCGCGACCCGTGGAAGGCCGTGGCGCATGTGGGGACCGAGCGCGAGGCCGAGATCGGCGCGTGGCTTTATCACAATGCCATGGGCTGGGACTGGCCCAACGCCACGCACGTGCAGGATCCGCTGTCGCTGCGCATGATGGCGCAGGTGTTCGGCTCGGTGTTCGACACGCTGCTGGTGGCGGGGCGGACTGTGCTGGCCGCCACCGGCCGCACCGACGACAACCCTGTGGTGGTCGAAGGACAGGTGCTGACCTCGGGCGGCTCGCTGCCGCTTGATGTGACGATTTACCTGCAGACCGCGCAGCTGGCGCTGGCACATGCGGCGCGCAACTCGTTCAACAGGTGCGTGCTGCTGAGCAACGGAGCGCGGCGCGACCTGCCGATCAACCTGGTGCCGCGCGGCGCGATTGCTACCGGCTTCGGCCCGATCATCAAGCTGGCGGGCGAGCTGTTTGCACGGGCGCTGTCGATGGCCATGCCGGTCTCCGCGCAATCGCTGGTGGTGGCCGCCGGGCTCGAGGACGAGGTGTCGTTCCTGCCGCTGGTGGTCGAGCGGTTGGAGCGGCAGGTGCGGGCGCTACGGCGTCTCGCGGCGCTCGAGGGGCTGCTGGCGGCGCAGGCGATGGACATTCACGGCGACCGGCCGAGTGGCGTGCCGGGGATGATCTACGCGAAGGTGCGCAAGCACGCGGCGTTCTACGAAATCGACCGGCCACTTTCCGCCGAGGTGGAAATCATCGAAAGCGATCTCGGTTCCGAACAGGCAATGGCGGAACTGATTTCCCACGCACCCATTCCTGCACTGGACGAGTTTTTCGCGCTCGGCCCCGTCACGTAGCATGCCGGAGTATGACTTTTCCTTGGCGCCCGTATAGGTTTGGCGCCAATTCCGGCCCTAGGGATCGTGCACGGCGGCCGGAACAATAAGGAGACCATCATGCTTTCGAAGAAACTGCTCGGCGCCGTTGCGGCGCTGGCCTTCACGGTGACCGCGGCCAACGCCCAGGTCGTCGTGTCGTCGAAGATCGATACCGAAGGTGGCTTGCTCGGCAACATCATCAGCCAGGTGCTGCAGGCCAATGGCGTCGCCGTAACCGAGAAAATCCAGCTCGGCGGTACGCCCGTCGTCCGCCAGGCAATTACCGCCGGCGAGATCGACATCTACCCCGAATACACCGGCAACGCCGCGTTCTTCTTCGAGAAGGCCGACGACCCGCTGTGGAACGACGCCGCGAAGGCCTATGAAGAGGCCAAGAAGCTCGACTACGACGCCAACAAGATCGTCTGGCTGTCGCCCGCTCCGGCCAATAACACCTGGGCCGTGGCGGTTCGCAAGGATGTAGCCGACGCCAACAAGCTCGCGACGTTCTCCGATCTCGGCAAGTACATTGCCGGTGGTGGAAACATCAAGCTGGCGGCCTCGGCCGAGTTCGTCTCGTCCCCCGCCGCCCTCCCGAAGTTCCAGGAAGTCTACGGCTTCACGCTGAAGCCCGACCAGCTGGTGACGCTCTCGGGCGGTGACACCGCGGCGACGATTGCTGCGGCCGCGCAGCAGACCAACGGCGTCAACGCCGCGATGGTCTACGGCACCGATGGTGGCATTGCCCCCTCGGGCCTGGTCGTCATGACCGACGACAAGGGCGTGCAGCCGGTCTACGAGCCGGCGCCGATCATCCGTGAAGCGGTGCTTAAGGCTAACCCGCAGATCGAAGAGCTGCTGAAGCCGGTGTTCGCCAAGCTCGACCTCGCGACGCTGCAGACGCTCAACGGCCGCATCCAGGTCGGCGGCGAAGCTGCTAAGGACGTCGCCATCGACTGGCTGAAGACCAACGGCTTCCTGAAGTAAGCCTTGGCGCAGACAGTGCATTTTGGGGGTGGGCAGGAATACTGCCCACCCCTAATGTTTTCGCGATGAGCGAACGGACACCATGACAGACATCGCGGTTCCCCAAGCTGGCCGGTTGCCGTTCGCCGTCGACAAGCTCGGCGTGCTGATCGCGGGGCTGGCGGCTGTCGCGTCGTTCCTGCCGTTCGCAGCGTTTCGCGCTAATCGCATCGTGCTGGGGGAATCGAAGGGGATATTCGTTGCGCTGCCCGGGTGGGAGGCGGTGTTGCTGGCGTTGGTGCTGGTGGCTGGCATCGGCATCGCGTTGTTCCGGACGCCGACGCTGTGGCGGTTGGCGACGAGCTTGGTGGTGCTGGCGCTGCTGTTCATCGCTATCGGCCATGCCGGCACGTTCCTGACGCCGCCGGGAGACAAGATTGCCCGCGTTTCACCCGGTGGCGGCTTCTGGCTGCTGATCTTTGCCTTTGCGCTGCTCGCCGCCGATGCTGTCGCGCGGCTGAGGCTGAGGCCCTGGACGCGGATCGGGGTGCTGGCGGCGGTGGCGGTGTTCTTCGCGGTGCTGCTCGTTTCCGGCACGCTCAACGACCTGTCGATCCTGCGCGAGTATTTCAACCGCGGCGACACCTTCTGGCGCGAGGCGCAGACGCATCTGGCGCTAGCGCTCGGCTCGCTCGCGGCGGCGACGGTCGCTGGTATTCCCATCGGCATCCTTTGCCACCGCAGCGATGCGTGGCGGGCGCCGGTGCTGAATGTGCTGAACGCCATCCAGACCATTCCGTCGATCGCGCTGTTCGGGCTGCTCATCGCGCCGCTGGCCTGGGTGGCGGCGAACGTTCCCGGCGCTTCGGCGGTTGGTATTTCCGGAATTGGTGCGGCGCCGGCGATGGTGGCCCTTTTCGCCTACTCGCTGCTGCCGGTGGTGGCTAACACCGTGGTGGGTCTCGACAATGTGCCGCCGGCCGCCAATGACGCGGCCAAGGGCATGGGGATGACCGACTGGCAGCGGCTCACGACGGTCGAGTTCCCTCTGGCCTTTCCGGTGATCCTCACCGGCATCCGGATTGTGCTGGTGCAGAACATCGGGCTCGCCACCATTGCTGCGCTGATCGGCGGCGGCGGGTTCGGGGTGTTCGTGTTCCAGGGCGTCGGGCAGACGGCGATGGACCTGGTGCTGCTGGGCGCCGTGCCGACCGTGGCCCTGGCCTTTGCAGCGGCCGTAGTGCTTGATTCTGTTGTGGAAATGGTCTCGCCCAAGGATATTCACCGTGATTGAGATCGAAGCCCTCACCAAGGACTATCTCGAGCTGACCGTGGTCGACCACGTGAGCCTCACCGTCGCGGACGGCGAGCTTGCGGTGATCGTCGGCACGTCGGGTTCGGGCAAGACGACTTTGTTGAGGATGATCAACAGGTTGATCGAGCCGACTTCGGGCGTGGTGAAGATCGACGGCGAGGATACGCGGGCGGTGCCGGCGTTCGAACTGCGGCGCCGGATCGGCTATGCGATCCAGGGGCATGGGCTGTTTCCGCATCGAACGGTGGGGCAGAACATTGCGACGGTGCCGACGCTGCTTGGCTGGGACAAGCAGAAATCCATGCAAAGGGTTGATGAGCTTCTGAGCTTGTTCCAACTCGAGCCCGCGGAATTTCGTGACCGGATGCCGAGCGAGCTTTCGGGCGGCCAGCAGCAGCGCGTCGGGGTGGCGCGGGCGCTGGCGGCGGAGCCCAAACTGCTGTTGATGGACGAGCCGTTCGGTGCGCTCGACCCGATCATCCGTGCCAAGGCGCAGTCGGATTTGCTGGCGATCCAGAAGCGGTTCGGCACCACCATCGTCTTGGTGACGCACGACATGGAGGAGGCGATCCACCTCGGCACCAAGATCGCCGTGATGGACAAGGGGAAGCTCCTGCAATACGCGCCGCCCGACGAGATCATCGCCCGGCCGGCGACGCCGTTCGTCGCCGAGCTGATCGGCACCGGTGAGCGGCCGTTCCGGCTGATGTCGTTGGGCAGGGTCCGCGACCTGGTGGAAGCCGGCCCAGCGCAGGGCGAACCGATCTCGGCCGACGCCTCGTTGCGCGACGCCTATGCCGAGTTGCTGTGGACCGGGCGCGAGATGCTGCCCGTGGTCGACGAGACTGGCACCACCATCGGCCGCATCCGCCGCGACGACATCGCCCACAAGGCCGAGCGCCCGCAATGAGGCTCGGGTTGATCATCCGGCTGGTCGTCCTCGCGCTGCTGGTGGCGTTCATCCTGACGCCCGGGAGCTTTGCCTGGGTGTTCCAGCCGCTGACCAAGAACGGCCAGCCGGCGATCTATGTGCAGAATTCGCTGCTCAACCTGACGCTGAGCCACCTCACCATCGTTGCCATTGCAACCATCGCGTCGACACTGCTGGCGGTGGGGCTGGCGATCCTCGTCACGCGGCCGTTCGGGGCGGAGTTCCTGCCGCTGAGCCGGTCGCTGGCCAATATCGGGCAGACCTTTCCGCCGGTGGCGGTGCTGGCGCTGGCCGTGCCGGTGCTGGGGTTCGGGGCGGCACCGACGCTGGTGGCGCTGTTTCTCTATGGCCTGCTGCCGATCTTCGAGAATGCGCTGACTGGGCTGACGACGCTGCCGCCGGCGGTGACCGAGGCGGCGCGCGGGGTGGGGATGACCGACCGGCAGAGGCTGCTTGGTGTCGAACTGCCGCTGGCGACGCCGGTGATCCTCGCGGGCATCAGGCTCTCGGTGGTGATTTCGGTGGCGACGGCGACAATCGGCTCGACTGTGGCCGCGAGTACGCTGGGTGAGGTGATCATCGCCGGGCTGCTCTCGAACAATCTCGCCTTCATCGCGCAAGGCGGCCTGGTGGTCGGCGTGATGGCGGTTCTGATCTATGATGCGCTTTCGGCGCTCGAGCGGATGCTGATGGCCCGCACCGGTCAGCGTCGGCAGCAATCGTAGGGAACTCAGATGTCCGATTTCGATCTCGTCATCGCCGGTACCGTGGTGTTGCCTTCCATGGTCATCGAGGGCGGTTACGTGGCGGTGCGCGACGGCAAGGTGGCGCATGTGGGCGAGGGCGTGGCCCCGCATGGGCATGAGCGGCATGATTTCGGTCGCGGACTGATCCTGCCCGGCGCGATCGACGCGCAGACCCATTCGTTGAGCCAGAAGAACCAGGAGGACTTCATCTGGTCGACCCGCTCGGCGGCGGCGGGCGGGGTCACGACGATCGTCGACATGCCGTATGACGAGGGCAACCTTGTGTGCTCGGCCGAGGCGGTGCGGATCAAGGTGGCGCATGCTGAACCGCAGGCGCGGGTGGATTTCGCGCTCTACGGCACGATCAACCCCGAGGAGGGCGCGAGCCGGATTGCCGAGCAGGCAGAGGCTGGCGTCGCGGCGTTCAAGTTTTCGACGTTTGGGACGGACCCGGTACGGTTTCCGCGCATCTCGCCGCCGCTGCTGGCCGAGGCGTTTGCCGAGGTGGCGAAGACCGGGCTGACGGCGGGCGTGCACAACGAGGACGACGAGAGCGTTCGCGCCGCGATGGCCATGGTGAAGGCCTCGGGGATCACCGACTGGCGGGCGCATGGCATGAGCCGGCCGCCGCTGACCGAGCTGCTGGCGACGCTGCAGATCTATGAGACCGGGGCGCAGACCGGGTGCGACGCGCATGTGGTGCATTGCTCGCTGAGCCGCGGCTACGACATCGCCGCGGATTACCGGGCGCACGGGTTCGGCGCGACCATCGAGTGCTGCATCCACTATTTGACGCTGGACGAGGAGAACGACGTGCGACGGCTGGGCGGCAAGGCCAAGATCAACCCGCCGATAAGGCCGCGCGCCGAGGTGGAAGCGCTGTGGCGGCAGGTTGCGGCGGGGAACGTGACGCTGGTTTCGACCGACCACGTGAGTTGGTCGGAGGACCGGAAGACCAATCCGGACATGCTGGCGAATGCCTCGGGCGTGCCGGGGCTGGAGGCGATGGTGCCGCTGTTCGTCAAGGGCGCGCTGGAGCGCGGGGTGCCGCTGACCCGGGCAGCGAAGCTGATGGCGGCGAACCCGGCGCGGCATTTCCGGCTAGGGCAAAAGGGGGCGCTGGAGGCTGGGAAGGACGCGGATATCACCGTGCTGGTGGACCGGCCGGTTGTGTACGACGCGGCGCGGTCGGGGCACAACGTGGTGGGGTGGAGCCCGTATAACGGGATTACGCTGCCGTGGACGGTGGCGGGGACTTGGTTGCGGGGGAAACAGGTGTTTGACGGGACGACTGTGGCTGAGCCGGGGGTAGGGCGGTGGGTGCGACCGTGACCCGAAACCTCCCCACGCAGGAAGCCCGCATCGCCGAGGATATCGCCACCCTTGCCGAGATCACCGAGCCCGGACGGCCGTACACGCGGCGCGCCTTTACCCCGATGTTCCTGCGCGGGCGGGAGTGGCTCGTCCGCCGCTTTGAGGCGGCCGGATTGGAGACGCGGATCGATGCTTCCGGCAACCTGATCGGGCGGCGGCGGGGACGCGTTGGCGGCAAAACCATCATGGTTGGCTCGCACTCCGATACCGTGCCGGACGGTGGCCGCTTTGATGGCATCGCCGGGGTGTCGGCGGCGCTGGAGGTGGCGCGGGCGTTGCACGACCAGGGCGTGGTGCTGGAGCATGATCTGGAGATCGTCGATTTCCTCGCCGAGGAGGTGTCAATCTTTGGGGTGTCGTGCGTCGGGAGCCGCGGCATGGCTGGGGTGCGGCCGGCGGAGTGGCTGGATCGGCGCGTCGATGAGCTGACGCTGCGCGAGGGGATTGCCGAGGTTGGCGGCAATCCGAACAAGCTCGAAAAGCGCGAGGATATCGCGGCGTTCCTCGAGCTGCATATCGAGCAGGGGCCGGTGCTGGAGGATGGGCATCTCGATATCGGCGTGGTGGCGGCAATTGCCGGAATCACCCGGATCGAGGTGGTGGTGAACGGGCAGGCCGATCATGCCGGGACGACGCCGATGGGGTCGCGGCAGGATGCGCTGACCACGGCAGCGCGGCTGGTGGTGGGGATCGAGGACCTGGGGACGCGGCTCAGCAAGGGCCGGTTCCATTTCGCAGCGACGGTGGGTGAATTTTCGATCGAACCGGGTGCGGCGAACGTGGTGCCATCTAGGGCGCGGCTGCTGATCGATGCGCGGGCCGAGCGGCGCGAGGACATGGAGAAGTTCGTTGCCGAGCTTGCTGTGCTCGTTAACGCGACGGCAGCCGCCACCGGGGTGGCGATAGAGCCGCCATTGACCATTTCCGACAATTTGCCAACGCCTTGCGACCCGTTCGTGCTTGATACGCTCGACGCGGCAGCTGTGGCCGTGGGGGCGCGCCATCGCCGCATGGCCTCGGGCGCCGGGCACGACACGGCATGGATGGCGCGGGTGACGAAGGCGGCGATGATCTTCATCCCCTGCCTCGGCGGCCGCAGCCATGCGCCGGAGGAATATGCCGAAACGGCCGACGTTGCCTTGGGGGCTGCGGTGCTGCTGGAGGCGGTGAAGAAGCTCGATAAGGACTTGTAGGATGGGTCGCGTACTGACCGAGAAGGATGTGGAGCCGGCGGTGAAGGGCGGGTCCGTCTATGCCGCGGGCGGGGGCGGATGGGCTGACCATGGCCGGATGCTCGGCTATGCGGCGGTGAGTATCGGCAAGCCGGAACTGGTGGACATCGAGGAGCTGGAGCCGCGCGATTGGGTGGCGACATCCGCCGCGATCGGCGCGCCGGCTTCGACCACGCCCTGGGAGATGCAGGGCCGCGACTATGTGAAGGCCGTCGAGCTGCTGCAGGAGGCGCTGGGCGAGCGGCTCGCCGGGCTGATGATCGGGCAGAACGGCAAAAGTTCGACGCTCAATGCCTGGCTGCCGGGGGCGATCCTAGGCACCAAGGTGGTGGACGCAGTGGGCGATATCCGCGCGCACCCCACCGGCGACATGGGCTCGATCGGCATGGCGAGTTCGCCCGAGCAATCGATCCAGACGGCGGTGGGCGGCAACCGGGCCGAGAACCGCTACATCGAGCTGGTGACGCGCGGCGCCACGGCGAAGATCTCGCCGATCCTCCGCACCGCGTCGGATATGTCCGGCGGCTTCATAGCCTCGTGCCGCAATCCGGTGCGCGCCAAGTATGTGCGGCGCAACGCGGCCTTGGGCGGCATCTCGCTGGCGCTGGAACTGGGTGAGGCGATCATCGCAGCGGAAAAGAAGGGCGGCTCGGCGGTGATCGACGCGATCGTCAAGGCTACCGGCGGCTCGATCCTCGCCAAGGGGACGGTGACCAACAAGGACCTCGTCTACACCAAGGAAGCGTTCGACGTCGGCCGGTTCGTCCTCAACGAGGGCGACAAGGCGATCACCATCCACACCATGAACGAGTACATGGCGGTGGACGACGCCGGCGGCAACCGGCTCGCGACGTTCCCGGATGTGATCACGACGCTGGACGCTTCGGGCACGCCGCTTTCGGCTGGGCAGCTGCGGGTGGGGATGTTCGTGTTCATCCTCCATGTCAGCAAGAAGATCATCCCGCTTTCGACCTCGGTGATCGAGCCGGCGGTGTTCCCGCCGGTGGAGAAGGCGCTGGGGATCGATCTTGCGACGTATGCGCTCGACGGGATCAAGCCGCGGAGGAAGGGTGGCGTGAAGGGCTGGGAGTAAGGCCGCCAGTCCTGCGGCCGATAGGCTGGTGCGGGAAACGTACCCCCCACCCTGTCCCTCCCCCTCGAGGGGGAGGAGACCCTGCGGCTATTGCCTTCGTCCCACTGACACCGTTGTCGGCGGCTGGCGTCTCCCTCCCCCTTGAGGAGGGGACAGGGGTGGGGGTTTCTTTCGGGCACGGACGCGGTAGAAAACTCCATGCCAAAACCCAATCCCCGCCATCCGAATTTCCCCATTCCATCCGGTCCGATCCTCCGCGCCAAAGGCTGGCGGCAGGAGGCGTTGTTGCGGCTGCTCGAGAACGTGCTGGCCGTGGGGGAGGACCCTGAGAAGCTCATCGTCTATGCGGCGCTGGGGAAGGCGGCGCGGAATTGGGCGGCGCACAAGAAGATCGTCGAGACGCTGATGACGATGGACGAGGACCAGACGCTGGTCATCCAGTCCGGTAAGCCGATCGGGCTGTTCAAGACCCATGCGCAGGCGCCGCTGGTGATCATGGCGAACTGCAACATCGTGGGGCAGTGGGCCAAGGCCGAGGTGTTCTACGAGCTCGAGAAGAAGGGGCTGATCGCCTGGGGCGGGCTGACCGCCGGGGCGTGGCAGTACATCGGCAGCCAGGGGGTGATCCAGGGCACCTACGAGATCTTCATGCGCATCGCCGAGAAGCGCTTCGGCGGTTCGTTGGCCGGGCGCTTCATCCTGACTGCCGGGATGGGCGGGATGGGCGGGGCGCAGCCGTTGGCCGGGCGCATGGCGGGGGCGGCGATCCTTGATGTCGATGTCGACCCGGAGCGGGCGCGGCGGCGAAAGGAGATCGGCTATCTCGAGGAGATCGCGCCAGACCTCGATGCGGCGCTGGCGCTTATCGAGGCGGCAGTGAAGGAGAAGCGGGCGGTTTCGGTTGGCCTGGTGGCCAATGCGGCCGAGGTCTATCCGGAGATTTTGCGGCGCGGGATCATTCCCGACATCGTCACCGACCAGACCAGTGCGCATGACCTCGTTTATGGCTACGTGCCCAAGGGGATGAGCCTCGATGAGGTGAAGCGGCTGCGGGTGGACGGGCAGGGGCAGCTGATGGCGGCGAGCCGCGCTTCGATTGCCGACCACGTGCGGGCGATGCTGGGGTTTCAGCAGGCGGGCGCCGAGGTGTTCGACAACGGCAACCTGATCCGCACGCAGGCGAAGCAGGCCGGGGTGGAGAATGCGTTCGATATCCCGATCTTCACTGAGGCGTATCTGCGGCCGCTGTTTGCGCGCGCCATCGGGCCGTTCCGCTGGATGGCGCTATCGGGCGAGGCGTCGGATATCGCGCGGATCGATGATCTGGTGCTGGAGATGTTCCCGGACAACAAGATCGTCACCAACTGGATCCGGCTGGCGCGGCAGTATGTGCCGTTCGAGGGGCTGCCGGCGCGCATTGCGTGGCTGGGGCATGGCGAGCGGACGGCGCTGGCGCTGGCGGTGAATGCGCTGGTGCGGTCGGGTGAGCTTGCGGGGCCGGTGGCGTTCTCGCGCGATCATCTCGATGCCGGGGCGATGGCGCATCCCAACATCATGACCGAGAACATGAAGGACGGCTCGGACGCGATTGCCGACTGGCCGCTGCTCGATGCGATGCTGCTCGCTTCGTCCATGGCGGATTTGGTGGTGATCCACTCGGGCGGTGGCGGGTATGCGGGGTACATGACCTCGGCGGGGGTGACGCTGGTGGCGGATGGGACCGAGGCAGGGGATGCGCGGTTATCGCATGCGCTGACCAATGACACGGGGCTTGGCGTGATGCGGTATGCGGATGCCGGGTATGAGGACGCGGTGGATGAGGCGGCGGCTAAAGGGATTGGGTGGTTTGATTTGAGGGGGTGAGGCAGCTCATCTCATCATCCATAGGACGTCATCCCGGCGAAAGCCGGGACCCAGTGCGCTGACCGCTCCACTTGCACCAACCTCTCCGACCTTGCTGTGATGGACCGGATGGGCCTGCGCCTATCCAACCATCGAGCAGTGGATCCCGGCTTTCGCCGGGATGACGGCCGGTGGGCGCGCCGCCCTAGTTCTTCGCCGCCCCGGTCTTCGCGGCCTTCGCCTCGTCGTACCACCACACTGTCGGGAAGCCGATCGAGAACTCGGGCAGCTCGGCCGGGTGGCTGAAGCGGTCCCAGCGGGCGATGCGGGATTTGCGGAGGGTGTAGGTGGGCGTGACGTAGTGGTGGGCGAGCAGCACGCGGTCCAGCGCACGGGTGGCGGCGATGAGGGTTTCGCGGTCGTCGGCGAAAACGATCTTGTCGATCAGGGCGTCGACGCCCTTGTCGGAAATGCCGCCATAGTTGCGGCTGTCGTTCTGCGCGGCGGAGGCCGAGCCCCAGAAATCGCGCTGCTCGTTGCCGGGGGAGAGCGACTGCGCCCAGCCGGTGTAGATCATGTCGAAGTCGTGGTTCTGCACGCGCTCGATGTACTGCGGCGAATCCACCGAGCGGATGCTGGCGTTGATGCCGAGGCGCTTGAGGTTGGTCTGGAACGCCGTGGCGATGGGCTCGATGGTCGGGCCGTTGAGGAGGATCTCGAACGTCACCGGCTGGCCGTCGGGAGTCATCAGTTGGTTGCCGCTCAGCGTGTAGCCGGCCTTGGTGAGGATCTCGTTGGCGGTGCGGAGGCTGTTGCGGAGCTTGGTCGTGTCGCCGTTGACCGGGTTCTTGTACTCGGTGGTGAACACCGTCGCGGGGACGAGGTCCTTGACCGAATTGAGGATCTCGAGCTCCTCGCCCTGCGGCAGGCCGGAAGAGGCGAATTCGGTGCCGTAAAAGAAGCTGTTGATGCGGTCGTACTGGCCGAAGAAGCGGAGCTTGTCGAGCTCCTCGAAGTCGAAGGCGTAGAGCATTGCTTCGCGCAGGGCTTCGCTCTGGAACAGTGGTTTCCTGAGGTTCGGCACGAACCCGACGAGGATGCCCGAGCCGCGATAGGCGTTCTCGAACAGCTCCTTGATCACCTTGCCGTCGGTGACGGCGGGGAAGTTGTAGTCGTTCTGCCAGCGCAGGGCGAGGTTCTCGTCCCACCAGTCGAATTCGTCGCCCTTGAAGCCTTCGAACTCGGCTGTGGTGTCGCGGAAATACTCGTACTTGATCTCCTGGAAGTTGTTCTGGCCGAGATTGAACGGCTCCTTGAGGCCCCAGTAGTTGGGATCGCGCTCATAGGTGATCGAGGCGCCGGGGGAGAAGCTGGCGAGCTTGTAAGGGCCCGAGCCCATCGGCGGCTCGAGGGTGGAGTGGGCGATATCGCGCGGCTTGCCGTCGGCGCCGGTGCCCTCCCACCAGTGCTGCGGCAGGACGATCAGCTGGCCCATGATGTGCGGCAGCTCGCGGTTGCCGCCCTGGTCGAACGTGAAGGTAACCTCGCCGGGCGCGGTGACCTCGGCCTTCTTGACGTTGGCGAAGTAGTTGGCCTGGCTGGGATTCAGCTCGATGACCTTGTTGAAGGTCCACACCACGTCCTCGGCGGTGACCGGCTCGCCGTCAGCCCATTTGGCGCGTGGGTTCATCCGGAAGGTGACCGAGGAGAAATCGTCGGGGTAGCTGAAAGCTTCGGCGAGGTTGCCGTACTGGGTCGAGTTCTCGTCGAGCGAGGGCGTGGTCAGCGTCTCGAACACCAGCCCGATGCCGTCGGCGGGTTCGCCCTGCGGCAGGATCGGATTGAAGGTGTCGAAGCCGCCCATTGAGCTCAACCGCACGACGCCGCCGACTGGCGCATCGGTGTTCACGTAGTCGAACTTCTGGAAGCCTTCGGGATATTTGGGTTCGCCGATCAGCGAGCCGGCGTGGTGCCAGACCTTGTCCTGGGCGATCGCCGGGCTGAACGCGAGGAGCGCGGCGAGGGTGAGGGCGGCTAGCTTGTGCATGAAGGCCTCCATTCGGGGGAGAACGTGTTGGCTGAGCTTAGGGGGGATTGTGGCGGGAATCGAGGTGGGTCGCTTCCGAGCCGGTGGGGGTCTGTTTGCGCCGGACCCCAGGGCAATCACTGCGCCACCTCGGGGGTGGGCACGGCTTCGACGGCGAAGGCGGCGGCCATCAGGGCCTTGGTGTAGTCGGATTTCGGGGCGGCGAAGATCTCGGCGGCCGGGCCGTGCTCGACCACCTTGCCGTTGCGCATCACCATCACCTGGTTGGCGAGGGCGCGTACGACGCGGAGGTCATGCGAGATGAACAGGTAGGTGAGGCCATGCCGATGCTGCAGCTCGCGCAGGAGGTCGACGACCTGCGCCTGGACACTCATGTCGAGCGCGGAAGTGGGCTCGTCGAGGACGACGAATTTCGGTTCGAGCACCATGGCGCGGGCGATGGCGATGCGCTGGCGCTGGCCACCGGAGAACTCGTGCGGGTAGCGAAAGCGGGCTTCCGGATCGAGCCCGACTTCCGTGAGGGCGCGGACGACGCGGGCGTCGCGCTCGGCCGGGCGAAGTTGCGGCGCGTGGACCGCGAGGCCCTCGGCAATGATCTCGGCCACCGACATGCGGGGGCTGAGCGAGCCGAACGGATCCTGGAAGACGATCTGCAGGTCCTTGCGGAGCGGCCGCATGGCGCCCCAGGAGAGCTTCTCGATGTCGCGGCCCAGATAGACGATGCGGCCCTCCGAACCGATGAGGCGGAGCAGGGCGCGGCCGAGCGTGGTCTTGCCTGAACCGGATTCGCCGACGACGCCGAGCGTCTCGCCGCGACGGATGGCGATGTCGACGTCGTCGACCGCCTTGATGTGGCCGACGGTGCGGCGGAAGAAACCGCGCTTGATCGGGAACCAGACGCGCAGCTTTTCGGCGGCGACGATCTGTTCAGCATCGGCGGCTGGCGTCGGGGGATCGCCCTTCGGTTCGGCTGCCAGCAGCTTCCTGGTGTAGGCGTGCTGCGGGTCGGCGAAGATAGTTTCGGTGCGGCCCGACTCGACGATCTTGCCCTCGGTCATCACGTGGGTGATCTCGGCCATGCGGCGGACAATGGCGAGGTCGTGGGTGATGAACAGGATCGCCATCTCGCGCTTCTGCTGCAGCGACATCAGCAGTTCGAGGATCTGCGCCTGCACGGTGACGTCGAGCGCGGTGGTCGGCTCGTCGGCGATCAACAGCTTCGGCTCATTGGCGAGCGCCATGGCGATCATGACGCGCTGACGCTGGCCGCCGGAGAGCTGGTGCGGGAAATCGTCGAGGCGCGAGACCGGGTCGGGGATGCCCACCTCGGTCAGCAACTCGATGGTGCGGGCGCGCGCTGCGGCCTTCCGCATGCCGCGATGGAGGATCAACGCCTCGCTCACCTGCCGCTCGACGGTGTGGAGCGGGTTGAGCGAACTCATCGGCTCCTGGAAGATCATCGAGATGGCGTTGCCGCGCACGCCGCGGATGGCCTTGTCTTCGGCATGCAGCAGGTCCTCGCCGTTGAACAGGACGCGGCCTTTTGGGTGCGACGCGGCCGGATAGGGCAGGAGGCGGAGGATCGATAGCGCCGTGACCGATTTGCCGGAGCCGCTCTCGCCGACCAGCGCCACGGTCTGGCCGACGTGGATGTCGAAGGAGACGCCGCGTACGGCGTGCATCTGCCCGTGCTCGGTTTGGAAATCGACGTGCAGGTCATCAACCTGGAGCAGCGGCCCGTGCATCAACGTGTCCCCGCGAAGGTCTTGCGCGGATCGAACGCATCGCGCACCGCCTCGCCGATGAAGACGAGGAGGGTCAGGATCAGGGAGACGGTGAAGAAGCCGGTGATGCCGAGCCACCAGGCCGAAAGGTTGTCCTTTCCCTGGCTCAGCAACTCACCCAGCGACGGCGAGCCAACGGGCAGGCCGAAGCCGAGGAAGTCGAGGGCCGTCAGGGTGGTGACCGAGCCGGCGAGGATGAACGGCATGAAGGTGAGGGTGGCGACCATGGCGTTGGGCAACAGGTGCCCGACCATGATCTTGAGGTTGGAGACCCCGAGCGCGCGGGCGGCGGCGACATATTCGAAGTTGCGGGCGCGCAGGAATTCCGCCCGGACGATGCCGACCAGCGCCGTCCACGAGAACAGCAGCAGGATGCCGAGCAGCACCCAGAAGCTTGGGGCGATGATGCTGGAAATGATCAGCAGCAGATAAAGCGAGGGCACCGAGGTCCAGATCTCGATCAGGCGCTGCGCGATGAGATCGACCCAGCCGCCGAGATAGCCCTGCAGTGCGCCGGCGCCGATGCCGACGACCGAGGAGAGCACGGTCAGGATCAGCCCGAACAGCACCGAGATGCGGAAGCCGTAGATCAGCCGGGCCAGCACGTCGCGGCCCTGGTCGTCGGTGCCGAGCCAGTGGAAGTTGCCGATGTTGCAGGACGGGTCGTCCACCCCGCCGGGGTAGAACGCGCAGCGCTCCTCGGCGGTCTGCAGCCAGGATGGCTTCGAGGGCACCGCGCCGGTGAGGGATTCGTCGACCGTGCCGTAGGAGTAGCGGATCGGCGGCCAGAACATCCAGCCATTGGCGTTGATCTCGTCGGCGATGAAGGGGTCGCGGTAGATCGTCTCTGCGAGGAAGCCGCCGAACTTGGTTTCGGGGTAGGCGACGACCACCGGGAACAGCAGCTCGCCCTTGTAGCTCACCAACAGCGGCCGATCGTTGGCGATCAGCTCGGCGAACATGGTGAGGATGAACAGGACGAGGAAGATCCACAGCGACCAGACGCCACGGCGATTGGCGTTGAACACCTTGAGCCGGCGCTCGTTGATCGGCGAGAGCACTGGCGCCGAACGAGCCTGATCGGCCGGAGCAAAGACGAGGAAGGAGGAGCGGGCGCCCGCTAGGCTGGCGTGCATCAGACCTCCCGACTTTCGAAATCAATGCGCGGATCGATCCACATGTACATGAGGTCGGAGACCAGCCCGATGACGAGACCCATCAGCGAGAAGACATAGAGCGTCGCGAACACCACTGAGTAGTCGCGGTTGAGCACCGATTGGAAGCCCAGGAGGCCAAGGCCATCGAGCGAGAAGATCGTCTCGATCAGCAGCGAGCCGCCGAAGAAGGCCGAGATGAACGCCGCCGGGAAGCTGGCGATGACCAGCAGCATGGCGTTGCGGAACACGTGCCGGTACAGCACCTGCCGGTCGTTCAGGCCCTTGGCGCGGGCGGTGGTGACGTACTGCTTGCGGATTTCCTCGAGGAAGGAGTTCTTGGTGAGGAGCGTCACCGTAGCGAAGCCACCGACCGCCATGGCGGTGATCGGCAGGGTGATGTGCCACAGGTAATCTAGTATCTGGCGATACCATGGGAGGTTGGCGAAGTTCTCGGACACCAGCCCGCGCAGCGGGAAGATGTTCCAGAAACTGCCGCCGGCGAACAGCACGATCAGCAGCACTGCGATGAGGAAGCCGGGTAGCGCGTAGCCGACGATGACTATGGATGAGGTCCAGACGTCGAATCGCGAACCGTCGCGGATGGCCTTGGCGATGCCGAGCGGGATCGAGACGCCGTAGCCGAGCAGCGTCATCCACAAGCCCAGCGTGATCGAGACCGGCAGCTTCTCCTTGATCAGGTCGATGACCGAGATATCGCGGAAGTAGCTGTTGCCGAAATCGAAGCGGGCATAGTTCCAGATCATGGTGACGAAGCGCTCGAGCGGCGGTTTGTCGAAACCGAACTGCTTCTTGATCCGCTCGAGGATTTCCGGCCTGAGGCCCCGGGCGCCGCGATAGGTCGAGTTGACATCGCTCGTGCTCTTCGCCTCGCCAGTCTGCTGGCCGGCGAAATCGCCCTGCTCGCTGCCGGTGATGCGCTCGGTGGCACTGATGTTCTGGCCGGACATCTGGGCAATGACCTGCTCCACCGGTCCGCCGGGAGCAAACTGCACGATGACGAAGGAGACCACCATGATGCCGAACAGCGTCGGGATCATCAGGAGCAAGCGTCTCAGGATATAGGCGCCCAATGGCGGCTCCAGTCGTCGTGGTCGGTTGAGGCTAGCAACGCAGTACTGTGGGCCGGAATGCGGCAAATCACCAAGGAGTGAATGTCACGGCCGCACCGCGAAACTGACGCCGATGGCGTCGCCGACGGCGAAAATACGGTCGCGGGCCACCGCGTAGGCTTCGCCAGTGAGGTGTTCGAGCATCAGCGGCACTTCGCGCGGCAGACGATCGAGCTGGGTGAGATAGGTGCGGTAGTCGAGGACGCCTTCGCCGATCTGGACTTCATCGAGGTGGAGCGCCGCCTGGTGGTGAAGCTTGATGTCCTTGGCGTGGCACGAGACCACCCACTGCCCGAGCTTGTCGAAGCACTCGCGGATCAGTGCGGCGTTATCGAAATACACCCGCGGCGTCATGATGAGGTTCACCGGATCGAAATGCGCGCCGAACATCGGCCGGTCGATGGCGTGGATCAGCTCGACATAGCTGTCGACGCTATCGGGCAGTGAGTACTGCATCATCTCGAGCGCGAATTTCGCGCGGGTGGGCTTCACCGTATCGAGCAGGTAGCGGACAGTCTCGACTGAGGCGTCGAACGCCTCGCGGCCCATGTTCTCGGCGGCCGGGGCATAATCGGTGCCGGCCTTGAACGAGCCGATGTAGCTGACCGCGCAGCCGGCGCCGACGGCATCGGCGATGGCGAGGCGCTCCACGGCGTAGGCGAGGTTGGTCTTCCGTACTGCTTCGTCGGGCGAGACGAGGTTGCGCCAGATGCCGATCTCGGCGAGAACGACATCGGCCTCGGCAAAGGCCTGCTCGATATTGACGAGCCGGGCAGTGTCGTTGATCGACACCTCCGGCACGTAGGCAGCGCCGTAGCCGAACTCGCGGTGGGCGTGGGCGAAGGCGTATGGGTCGTCGCTGCCGACGGGCAGGCCGTGACCCCCGAGCAGGATCATCAGACGTGGTTCCGCCAGCTGTGCTGCGGGTTGTAGTCGAGTAGCCGGCGGGCCTTGTCGATCGAGAGCAGCGTGCCGTTCTGGCTGAGCTCGCGCTTGTGCGGCACGTTGGGGAACACTTCGGCCATCAGGGACATGTTGGAGCGGCTCATCACCGTGTCGTGGTTGGCGATGATGAAGGGCTCGAAGCCCTTGAACTCGGCCTCGATGCCGCGGCGCACGGCCTGGGCCCCATCGCGGGCGTCGATATAGCCCCAGAGGTTCCACTTGCGCTGCTTGGGGTCGGCGTCGAAGCCGGGGAACGCCTTGTAGTCCTCGATATCCATGACGTTGGAAAAGCGCAGGCCGACGATCTTCAGCTCGGGGTCCCAGCGGCAGAACTGCGCCGCCATGGTCTCGTCGAGGAGCTTGCCGAGCGAATAGGCGCTCTCGGGGCGCGGGAAGTACTCTTCGTCGACCGGCACGTAGGGAGGCGGGGTTTCGAAGGGGAGGCCGAGCACGGTTTCGCTCGAGGCGAAGACGACGTTCTTGATGCCGGCGAGGCGGCAGGCCTCGAACACGTTGTAGCTGGTGGGCACGTTGTTCGCGACGGTGCGGCTATTGGCGAACAGGCCGGGCGCCGGGATGGCGGCAAGGTGGACCACTGCGTCGAACGGGCCCTTGCGCTCGTCGACGCCGCCCATGATCGCCTGTGCCACCTGGCCGAAATCCGTGAGGTCGATGCGGACGGTAGGGCAGATCGGGTCCTTGGGCATCTGCTGGTCGATGTTGAGGACGGAGTAGCCGTTGGTCACCAGGTCCTTGAGCACCGCCCGCCCGAGCTTACCGCTGCCGCCCGTCACCAGAACCTTGGCCATTTCCTCATCCTCCCGAACTGATTTGCGCTGAGCCTAGCACGGGTTGCACCCATTCTGTCACGAGCCTGAACGCACTTGTCACGGCCGGTTCAAGCCGGTTGGCGCAGCCTCGTCTCCAGCGTCAAGGAGGCGGTTCGCTTCATCGCGACCCCTCAACATTGAAAAAGGACTCGACGTGCGGGCCAGCACCCCGCCGCCCCCAATCAGGAGACTGAAATGACCAAGCTCGCCCTCGCCGCGACGTTCGCGGCTGCTATGCTGACTTCGTTCTCTGTAGCTCCGGCCAATGCCCAGCGCGTCCCGCTCGACATTCCATGTACCAGCAACCAGTGCGGCCACGAGGGTTCCTCCAGCCCCGAACGCTGCGGCGATCAACTGGGGCACCTGAAGCGCGTGTACCCGGCCGAGGTTCTCGGCATCGACAATGGCTACCGCGTCTGGATCACCGAACTCTGCCCCACCTCCGACCTGATGCGCTCCGACGGCAACGCTGCCTATCTGCGTACCGCCATCGCCGACAATGACGTTCTGGTCGATGCCCTGAAGGGCAAGGGCTACTTCAGCGACGACGTGTTCGCGGTGAAGATGATGGGTGACGACACCATCAGCCTCTATGTCCACCATTTCGACCGCTAACCTCCCAGAAGTGCTACAATAAACCCTGACGCCGAACCGGCACACGATGCCGGCCGGCGTTGGGTCCGATGCTATCTGGCATCAGGCTCAAAGCGTCACAGGGCACCCGTGCCCCGAACTGGAAAGGAACTGCCGCGGCGAAGCTGCCGCACCACACAGGAGACTGAAATGAACAAGCTTGCTATGGCCGCGTTGGCGGTTGCTACCTTGACTTCCGTCCTGCCGGCCCTTGCGCAGCCGGGCCCCAACTGTCTGGTACGCTGCGAAGAGCCATCGCCCGCCGAGAACTGCGGCGACCAGCTCGGCCACTTGAAGCGCGTGTTCCCCGCCGAAGTGCTTGGCGTCGACAATCACTATCGCGTCTGGGTCACCGAGTTCTGCCCCACCTCCGATCTTATGCGCTCGGATGGCAACGCGGCCTATCTCCGCACCTCCATCGCCCAGAACGATGTGCTCGTCGATATGCTCGGCGAGAAGGGCTACCACGCGGACGACGTGTTCGCCGTCAAGATGATGGGCGATGACACCATCAGCCTCTATGTCCACCGCTTCGACGATCATCGCTGATCGCTAGCCACGGACGGGCGCCGCCGGCGCCTGTCCCTGTC
Source organism: Devosia sp. P3_B2 (assembly GCF_056402875.1). NCBI lineage: Bacteria > Pseudomonadati > Pseudomonadota > Alphaproteobacteria > Hyphomicrobiales > Devosiaceae > Devosia > Devosia sp. P3_B2. The sequence continues at coordinate 52,437 of NZ_JBFUGO010000005.1, forward strand.
CCTGATCGATGACAGTCTGCGCCACTTCCGCCGCGGTCCGATGATGAACGATCTCTGAATACGGCTCTCACCAGCAGTTCAAACGCCCAGCACTAGTTCCGCCCCAACGACGCGCCGAGAGCGTGGCGAACGGCGGCAGAGGGTGCCGCCGGGCAACCAAACCTGTTGAGAGAAATCATGAACCTGAAACTCATTCTGCTGGCCATGGTGACTGCCATCGGCCTTGCCGCCTTTGCGATGCCTGCTTACGCTCAGCCGACTTCTACCATCCCTGGCGGCGGCGGTGGCTGTACCATCGACTGCGACGATGGCGACTCCGAAGTGGGCGAACCCTTCGATCCGTTCTGCCACGTGGTCGAGTGCGACGAACCGGACGTTGCCGAAGAAGGCTGCATGCTGAACTGCGACGGCCCGGACATTCCGGAAGTCGCCGAAGAGGGCTGCATGAAGAACTGCCAGCCGGGCAAGCCCGGCGGCGATCCGGAAATCCCGGGCAATACCGCGGGCCTCGTGCGCTGCGACGCCAAGATCGGCGACCTGGCCAAGGTCACGGCCAAGCAGATCACCAGCGTCAACGGCAGGGACGCCGTGGATGTCGTGCCGGTTTGCGTCGACAAGAACTTGATCGAGCAGCAGCTTGGTGTCGAAAACCTGCGCCATGCCATCGCCCAGAACGACAAGATGGACAAGGCGCTCGGCAAGGGTGGCTACGGTGCCGATGACGTGGTCGGCGTGGTCGTCGGCCGCAAGGCAGCGGTGCTCTACGTCCACGCACTCTGATCCACGACGCATCGAATATTGAGGGCGGGACCCGCGGGGTCCCGCCCTCTTTTTTTTGCGAAGAAGAAGCGGGACCCGATCGCTGAACCGCCCTGATTTGGCCCGGGCCATTCCTGTAGCCAACCTGAACGGCGTCGTCAGAGGCGGTTCAAGGCAATGAGCCCAACTGCTGGCCATCGGACCAGCAGTAATGCTTCGCGCCCTAAACGCCGTGCGGCGCGCTCGCCGCACCCAGGAGACAAAAATGCCAAAGCTCGCTCTCGCCGCCACCTTCGCCATCGCCGTGCTGACTTCGTTCTCTGCCGTGCCGGCCGGGGCCATCCAGATTCAGCTGGACACCCCGTGCGGCCAGGCCAGTTGTCCTGATGGCGGCTCATCATCCAACTCCTGCGGCGACCAACTGGGTCATCTGAGCCGCGTGTTCCCGGCCGACGTGACCGGCATCGACAACGGCTACCGCGTCTGGGTCACCGAGCTTTGCCCGGGCGGCGAGCTGATGCGCGCGGATGGTAACGCGGCCTACCTCCGCGCCTCGATCGCCCGGAACGACCTGCTCGTCGAAATGCTCGGTGAGAAGGGCTACCACGCCGACGACGTGTTCGCAGTCAGAATGATGGGCGACGACACTATCAGCCTCTACGTGCACCACTTCGAGCGCTGAACGCATCGATCATCGTTTCGATGGGGCGGCGCCGCAGGGCAGCCGCCCCATCCTTTTTGTGGCCGCGACATTGCCCTGCCGATGAATGCTTTCTGAATGGCGGGCTCAGAGCGGGTTCAAACCGGGTGGGGCATGTTCGGGACAACAGATTGAACCCGCTCCGTGAGGACGCCCCAAATGAACAAGAACCATGAGAAGCTACTGGTCGCGACCCTCGCCGGTCTGATCATCGCCAGCGCTGCCGCTTTCGCCATCCAGCCCGCCATGGCCGCTGGCTATGACGTCGAGAGCCCCGCCCACATCGTGGGTGTCAAGAAGTGGGACACGCTCAACGTCCGCAAGTGGCCCGCTTCGTACTCCCAGAAGGTCGGCGAGTTCGAACCCAAGACCAGTGTCTGGGTCGAGCGCTGCATCATCGCGCCGCAGGGCGGCTCGGACTGGTGCCTCGTCGAGCAGCAGGACACCAAGGGCTGGGTGAACGCCAAGTTCCTGAAGATGGCCTACGACTGGGATATCTGATCCCACCGATTTCCCGCCCGCGTTGCTCCAAACGGCGCGTGGCGGGCTTCTACCGACTGACCTCCCATGCACACGTGCCTTTGACTGACCTCCGAACATTGACTTCACGGCCCGGACGCGTTCCCTAGGGAACCTTCCGGGCCTTTTTTCTGTGAGTGCAGTCGTGGACGCCAACCCCATCCTTGTCGAGCAGACGCGCGGCAATTTCGTCGAGAACCGCCACCGTGGCGCCTTCGTCATCTCCGATGCCGACGGCAACATCATCGCCGAGGCCGGCGACATTTCGCGGCCGGTCTTTCCGCGCTCGGCGATCAAGTCGATGCAGGCGCTGGCCATGGTGACGTCGGGCGCCATCGACCGCTTCGGATTGAGCGAAGAGGAACTGGCGCTGTCCTGCGCCTCGCATCACGGCGAAGACGTTCACGTGTTCGGCGTGACGCATTTCCTCAACCATATCGGGCTTGGCGCCGGCGATCTCGAATGTGGGGCGCACCAGCCGACGAACAGCAAGGCACGCGAGGCCCTGCGGGCAGCTGGGCTGGAGCCGAGCCAGTTGCACAACAATTGTTCCGGCAAGCATTCGGGGATGCTGAGCGTGGCGCGCGCGCTGGGTGTCGACACGCATGACTACGTGACGCGTGGGCATCCGGTGCAGGTGGCGGTGCGCAAGGCGATCGAGACGGTGATTGGCGAGCCGCTGAGCGAGGATCGCTGCGGCACCGACGGCTGCTCGATCCCGACCTGGGCAGCGCCGCTTTCGGGCTTTGCGCGTGGGTTCGCCAAGATGGCGACGGGCGTGGGCCTGCCGGACGACCTGGGGAGCGCTGCTCGGCGCATTTTCGACGCGGCGACCCGTCATCCGCTGCTGGTGGCAGGCACGGGGCATCTCGACACGCTGGTGATGGAAGCGTTCGGCGGCCGCGTCATGCAGAAGGGCGGCGCCGAGGGCGTGCAGTGCGGCGCCATCCGTGACAAGGGTTGGGGCTACGCGCTGAAGATCGACGACGGCAACATGCTGGCGAGCCAGACGCTCGTCGCCAACCTGCTGCTGCGCTTCGCCGACCCGGACGCGGCGCAGCGCGCAGTGCTGGAGAAGTTCGCCCGGCAGGTGGTGCGGAACGTGCGCGGGTTCGATGTGGGTGAGATGCGGGCGGCTTAGGGGACGAATGCGTCAGAGATGAAGCTTGCTGCCGGCGTCCTTGAGGATGCCGTTTGCGGTATGACGGCTCATCAGGTTTCGCGGGACGATCAGGATGGTCCCCGCGTCATCGACCCACTTCTCGTGCGAGCCCTTGGCGTTGGTGTCGTATCGAAAGCCGAGCCGCCTAAGCTCTTTGGTCACGGCGCTGTAGTAGCCGTCGACCACTCAGCTGGCTCGCGCCAAGGGCATCTCGAGAACTATCGCCGGCATGAGGTCGCGCAACGGGGTGCTGGCGAAGTCGGCCGACGTCATATGGTTGGCGACGATCAGGTCCGGTGCGACCTCCATCAGGACCGCTTCAAACTCCTCGAAAGTCGGCGCTTCGACGTGGAGGCCGACAATATCGCTCTCCGAGTAGAAGACATTTGCTTCCTCGTCCCACAGCGCGCGCACGCGGAATGTTCGATTGGTCATAGGAAGCGTTCCTGTGATGTGACGGAAGTCACATGCCGATGTGAATTGGATCACATATGTAGACGCTGTGCCATGCCGAGACCAGTGCGTCGGTCGTGGGCACGCGCTAGGACGTCACCGAATTATCCGCCACCGTCACGTGCGGGTACTTCGCCGCGTCTTTCACCAGATCCCCGGTGACGACCTTGTCCCACTCCATGCCGACGATGGCGTGGTCTTGGGGGGCGTGGACGATGTTGCCGGTGATGGTGACCGGGCCGGGAGCGGGGTTCTGGACGACGCTGACGCCGATGCCGGTGTTCGTCGCGTAGAGCACGTTGTCGGCGATGATCACGTCGCGCAGGAACGTGCCGTAGCCGGCCATGATGCCGATGCCGGGGACGTTGTCGATGCTGTTGCCCGAGATGCTGGTTTCCGCTTCGGCGTAGATGCCGAAGGGCTTGGTGTCCGGGTTGACCTCGGAGCGGGCGCGGATGTTGCGCACGATATTGCCCGAGCAGACCGCGAGGCGGCCGCCGGAATCGAGGTTGGTGATCGAAATGCCGGCGGCGGCGCCGTCGACGATGTTGTTGGAGATCACCGAGCCGGTGAAGGCGAACTCGGAGAAGATCGCGACCTCGCCGGAGTTGCGGCAGACATTGCCGGTGACGGCGACATTGCCGGTCGAGTTGAGGCGCACCGCGGTGAAGGCGCAATCGGCGATCTGGTTGTTGGAGATGATTACGTCGTTGCAGCGGAAGACGTTGATGCCGTTGCCGTTCTGCCCGTTGCCGCCATTGGTGTTGCCGACGCCGGTAATGGTGTTGCCGGTGATCACCGAGCCATCGTGGCGCGGCTGGCTGCCCCAGATCAGGAAGCCGCCATTGCCGCACTTGTCGACGCGGTTGGATGCGATGTTGAGGCCGCGGCCATCGACCGAGAAGATCGCGGCGAGTGCGTGGCCGGTGAAATCGCAATCCTCGATATCGGCGCCGGCATCACGTACGGCAAGACCGTTAGCCGCGCCGCCGACGAAGCTGCAATTGCTGATGGTGACGTGGTCGCTGGCTTCGATCTCGACAAGGCCGCGGTCGGCTCCCGAGGGGCCGCCATTGCCGCGGGTGAAGGTGACGCCGGAAAAGCTGACATGGGCGCTGCCGGCAATGCGGATCACCGGCGCGCCGTCTGCGGCGGCGAGGATGGTGCCGCCCGGGATGCCATGGACCACCACGTTGCTGGGGACCTGAAGGTTCTGCACGTAGTAGTTGCCGGATTGGAGGAACAGCGGCCGCCCTTCGCCCGCGGCGCGCAGCAGGGCCTCCTGCATCGCGCTGCTCTGATCGTCGAGACTGCCCGGCGTCAGGTTGAGCGACGACGAATCGAGCGATTGCGCGCGCACAGCGCCGACGAGCGGCAGGGCAGCGAGGCCGGCGAGGATGTGACGGCGGTTCATACGCATGGCACGGAGTGTAAGGGCGCAGGGGCGCTTTTGGGAACTGGCGAATGCTGTGGCTTCCCCAGGGGATGCGGGGTTGAAATTGGACACCGGTTCACGGGGCCGGCACGCGGATAGGCTGGTGGGGGTATCCTTTGCGCACGATGGACGTGGCGCACAGCCTCCGTCGCCCCGCTTTCATTTGGCAGCCCAACCCCTCGCCGCTATAGAGTCCTGAACCGGCCATCGAATCCAGTGAGGCGTCATGCTCCTTCCCGACAAGATCTATCTCGGCCAAAGTACTCGGCCGGAATATCTGGCGCTGAAGTACGGCAACCGCCACGGGCTGGTGACCGGCGCCACGGGCACCGGGAAGACGGTGACGCTGCAGTCGATGGCCGAGGGGTTTTCGGCGGCCGGCGTGCCGGTGTTCGCGGCCGACATCAAGGGCGACCTGTCGGGCATTGCCGCCATGGGCAAGATGCTCGACTGGCAAGTGAAGCGGGCCGAGGAGATCGGCTTCACCGACTATGTCGCCGACAAGTTCCCGGTGATCTTCTGGGACCTGTTCGGGCGGCAGGGCCACCCGGTACGGACCACGATTTCGGAGATGGGGCCGCTGCTGCTGAGCCGCATCCTCGATCTCAACGATACGCAGGAAGGCGTGCTGAACATCGCCTTCAAGTATGCCGATGATAACGGGCTGCTGCTGCTCGACCTGAAGGACCTGCGTGCGCTGCTGGTGGAAATCGCCAACAACTCCAAGGACATCTCGGTTCAGTATGGCAACGTGGCTTCGGCGACGGTGGGCGCGGTGCAGCGCTCGCTCCTGGTGCTGGAACAGCAGGGTGGCGACCAGTTCTTCGGCGAGCGGGCGCTCGACATCCGCGACCTGATGCGCACCACGACCGACGGCAAGGGCTATGTCTCGATCCTCGCCGCGGACGAGCTCATGCGCGCGCCGCGGCTCTACGCAACGTTCCTGCTCTGGCTGATGTCGGAGCTGTTCGAAGTGCTGCCGGAGGTGGGCGACCCGGATAAGCCGAAGCTCGTGTTCTTCTTCGACGAGGCGCACCTCTTGTTCGACGATGCACCGAAGGCTTTGGTCGATAAGGTCGAACAGGTGGTGAAGCTGGTGCGCTCGAAAGGCGTCGGCGTCTATTTCGTGACGCAGAACCCGATCGACGTTCCGGACGCAGTTTTGGCGCAGCTGTCGAACCGGGTGCAGCACGCGCTACGCGCCTATACGCCGAAAGAGCAGAAGGCGGTGCGGATGGCGGCCGACTCGTTCCGGCCCAACCCCGATTTCTCGACCGAGGAAGTGATCACCCAGCTCGGCACTGGCGAGGCGCTGGTTTCGGTGCTGGAGGAGAAGGGCGTGCCGTCGATCGTCGGGCGGACGCTGATCCGGCCGCCTTCGGGGCAGGTCGGACCTCTCTTGCCGGAAGAGCGTCGCTCGGTGATCGCCAATTCGCCGGTAGCCGGGGTGTACGACACGCCGGTCGATCGTGAGTCGGCGTTCGAGGTGCTGACCAAGAAGACGCAGGAGCGGCAGGCGATCGAGGCGAATGCCAGGCAGGCCGAGCTCGACGCCAAAACGGCTGCCGCCGAGGCAAAGGCTGCGGCGGCGCAGGAGCGGGCCGAGCGGGCGGCGCAGCCGCGGCGGTCGACCCGGCAGTCGCCGACCGAAGCGGCGATCACCTCGTTCAGCCGCACCATGGCGAACGGACTCGGTAAGGCGCTGCTGCGCGGCATTCTCGGTGGCCTGACCCGTGGCAGGTAACGTCGCGCAGAACCACCCGGCGCTGGCGGTGTTTGCCTCGGACAAGGGGCCTGGCGATGCCGAGCGCAGCTCAATCATGTCGCAGGCGGGAACGCTGCTGGCGCGGCATGGGGCGCGGATCATTTGCCTTGCTGACGAGACGCTGGACAACATCCCGCTGATCACCAGCGCCCGGGCCGCAGGCGGCGAAGTGCTGATCGTCGCCGACGCGGCGTTCCAGGCGCCGGCGGCGCTGGCCGAGGTGCCGGTGGAGCGGATCGACGATCCCGAGGCGCGGGTGAAGCGGGTGGGGGAACTGGCGCAGGGCTTCGTCGGGCTGCCGGGCTCGCTGGCCTCGGCGGCGGCGCTCTATCGCACCTGGGTGCGCACCGGCGCCGGCGGCGGCGGCAAGCCGGTGGTGCTGCTGAACCACCATCGGGCGTTCGAGGCGATGCGCGGCATGGCGACGGATATTCTCAGCCACTCGGTGAGCCATGCGGATCGGGTGGTGGTGTTCACGGATAACGTCGAGGACTTGTGGAACAAGGTGGCCTGGGCGCTGAACGTGACCGCCTGAGGGCAGGCACGCTCTCCAAACCACACTCGATGTCATCCCCGCGTCGGAGGGTCGGCCTGTCTAGCAAGTTAGACGGACTGCCGCGAGAGCGCGCTTAGGGGCAAACATGGAGGTGCTCGCGCTCCTCGTCCGAGCTGAAGCCCATCCCCCAATTTCGCATGCTGAGCAGCACCGGCTCGAGCGAACGGCCCAGTTCCGTCAGCTCATATTCGACTCGCGGGGGCACTTCCGGATAAACGATGCGATTGATCACCCCGTCACGCTCCAGTTCGCGCAATTGCAGCGTCACCATGCGCGCCGTCGCATTGGGCACCATCCGGCACAGCGCATTGAAGCGCAATTTGCCGTCGAGCAGGTGAAACAGGATCACCGGTTTCCACAGGCCCCCGATTACCGAAAGGGTCACTTCCACCGCGCAACCGGTGCGGCCAGCCCTGCGGCGCGGGCGAGTCAGGATAGGGGTGCTATCATTCATGATAGTACATGATGCCTTTGTGCGTACTGTTCTCAGATGCATTGAAGACCTAGTTAGGCTGGGAAACAAGAGGAACGTGCGAATGAAAGCTGCCTGGTTTTCCACCAAGGGCCCCGCCCGCGACGTATTGCAGGTCGGCGAGTTGCCGACGCCACAACCCGCGCCCGGCGAAGTGCTGATCCGCGTCCGCGCCTCGGGGGTCAATCCGTCCGACACCAAGGGTCGCAGCGGCAGCGGCGCCCCGGCTTTCCCGCAGGTCGTGCCCAATCAGGATGGCGCGGGCGAGATCGTCGCCGTGGGTTCCCCCGAACTCGACAGCCGGATCGGTGAGCGCGTCTGGTTCTACGAATCCCAGCTTGGCCGCTGGAACGGCTCAGCCGCCGAATACACTACGCTCCCCGACTGGAAGGCTGTGCACCTGCCCGATGGCGTCAGCTTCGAGGAAGGCGCCTGCCTCGGCATTCCCGCCATGACCGCCTATCGCTGTGTCTTCGTCGATGGTCCGGTCACTGGTAAGACCGTCTTCGTCTCCGGCGGTGCCGGCGCGGTCGGCCGCTACGCCATCCAGTTCGCCAAGCTCGGCGGTGCCCGCGTCATCGCCTCGGTCGGCAATGACGAGGCGGCCGCATCAGCCACTGCGGCCGGTGCCGATCTGGTCCTCAACCGCCATACTGATGATCTGCCCGCCCGGGTTGCTGCCTTCACTGGCGACAGCAAGGGCAGGGGTGTCGACCGCTTCGTCGAAGTCGCCTTTGGCGCCAATCTCGACCTGATCGGCAAGACCCTGGCGCCCAACGGCGTCGTCGCCACCTATGCCAGCGATACTGTGCCGCAGCCCACCCTGCCGTTCTGGCCGATGATCTTTCTCGACGCCACCATCCGCTTCGTGCTGGTCTATGTGATGACTGCTGAGGCCCATCGCGAAGCCGCCGCCGGCATCAACGCCGCGCTTGAGGCCAATCAACTCACCCACCAGATCGGCCGCGTGCTGACCCTCGACGACATCGTCGCCGCCCACGAAGCCGTCGAACGCGGCGAACTCGGCAAGACGATTATTGCGCTGGGCTGAGGCAACAGCCTGATTGGTCCACTGGGGAGGGACGCCGGATGAGGGGTCGCGAAGCCCGGCTGTCAGTGCGTCGGCAGCGGTCGTTCGCGGGTCCACAGCGGGATGACGTTGCTGTACTGCGAGAAATCCGGGCGGCGCAGCGTTGGCTGGCGGGCCGGGCGGTAGCCCTTGAGGCTGGCGGCGCGGCGCGCGAGGCGTGATTGCACGCGCTCGAGCAGGTACTTCGGCGACATCGGTTTGACGATGACTTCGTCGATGCCGGAGGCGATGCAGAGTTCCTTGGTTTCCGGCGACACGGTGCTGGCGAGCGCGATCACCTGGTAATCGTGGTTGGGGATAGCGGTATCGGCGCGCAGGTCGCGCGTGACGCGGTCGGCGCGGGCCGACGCGCTGTCGAAATCGGTGACGACGACATCGACGGGGGCGAGCCGCATGTAGGTGACGAGCGCCAGTTCGGAGTCGAAGGGGCGGACGCGAAAGCTCGGCACGGACGCGAGCACCATCGAGAGAATCGAACTCAGCGCCGGGTTGGCGACGAGGACAGCGATGGTGCGTTGATCGGCCACGATCTTCCGGCTCCCAATGGTTAATCAATTGTTACCATTGTGCGACGGGACGGGGAAGGTGGTGACAGGCTGCGCGCGCTGTTTTTTGGGGGCCACAGCCTCCATGCCAAAAGCAAAGGGCCCGCCGGAGCGGGCCCTGAACTTGATCTGCGGGAAGCTTATTTGGCTTCATCGAACAGTAGCTCGACATGTTCCCAGTTCACCAGGTTGTCGAACCAGGCTTCGAGGTACTTCGGGCGCGCGTTGCGGTAGTCGATGTAATAGGAGTGCTCCCACACGTCGACGCCGAGCAGCGGCTTGGCATTGCCGTGCACCAGCGGCGACTCGCCATTGGCGGTCTTGGTGACCTGCAGCTTGCCATCTTTCAGCGACAGCCAGGCCCAGCCCGAACCGAACTGGGTGGTGCCGGCCGCGATGAAATCGGCGCGGAACTTGTCGAAGCCGCCGAGATCAGAGTCGATGGCTTTGAGCAGCGCCGCCGGGACCTTGGTGGCACCGCCGCCACCATTGGGCTTCATCCAGTTCCAGAAATGCACGTGGTTGTAGTGCTGGCCAAGGTTGTTGAAGAGCGCCGGATCCTTGCCGAACACTTCCTTCACCGCGTCCTCGAGCTCGAGCACTTCGAGACCCTTGCCCTCGGCGAGCTTGTTGCCGTTGGTGACATAGGCCTGGTGGTGCTTGTCGTGGTGGAACTCAAGCGTTTCCTTGCTCATGTAGGGGCCGAGCGCATCGTAGGCGTAGGGCAGGGGGGGAAGTTCGTATGCCATTCTGGATGCCTCCTTGGGGGACAGTCTCTATGATTGTTGGCCGCTGGGCTGGCTCCGATATAGGCCCTTTGGCATTGCTCAACAATTCCCGCTTTGGGTGGATTTATGCCAATCCTACGCACCAGAGCGCAAAGGCGTAGCTCAGGCCGGTCTCCTTGAGCTGGTCGAAGCGGCCCGAGGCGCCGCCGTGGCCGGCGCCCATGTGAGTCTTGAGATAGAGCGGCGCGTCGCCGAGCTTGGTGGCGCGGAGCTTGGCTACCCACTTGGCCGGCTCCCAGTAAGTGACGCGCGGATCGGTGAGGCCCGCTAGGGCGAAGATCGGCGGATAATCGATAGCGCCCGCCTGCTCGTAGGGGGCGTAGCCGGCGATGCGGTCGTAGGCGGCCTTGTCGGTGATCGGGTTGCCCCACTCGGGCCACTCGGGCGGGGTCAGGGGCAGGGTCTCGTCGAGCATGGTGTTGAGCACGTCGACGAACGGTACTTCGGCGATGACGCCGGCCCAGAGATCGGGGCGGAGATTGGCGATGGCGCCCATCAACAGGCCGCCGGCCGAGCCGCCTTCGGCGACGATGCGGCGCTGGCTGGTGTAGCCGAGCTCGATCAGCGTTTCGGCGGCGGCGATGAAATCGGTGAAGGTGTTGGTCTTCTGCGCGCGCCGGCCGGTCTTGTACCAGGCATAGCCCTTGTCCATGCCGCCGCGGACATGCGCCGTGGCGTGGACGAATCCGCGATCGACCAGCGACAGCTTTGACACTGAGAAGCCCGCGGGCAGCGCCATGCCGTAGGCGCCGTAGCCGTAGAGCAGGGCGGGCGCCTTGCCGTCGAGCTTCAACCCTTTACGGTAGAGCAGGGTGACCGGCACGCGCTCGCCATCCGTGGCGGTGGCGAAGATGCGCTTGGTCTCATAGTCGGCGGGGTTGTGGCCGGAAGGGACCTCCTGCTCCTTGAGCAGGGTACGCTCGCCGGTGACGAGGTCGAGATCATAGGTACGGGACGGCGTCGTCGGCGAGGAATAGGTGAAGCGGATAGTCTTGGTGTCGAACTCGTAGCCGGCCGACATGCCCAGCGCATAGGCCTCCTCATCGAACTTCACCGTCCACTCGTCGCCATCGTCGAGGTCGCGCACGACGATGCGCGGCAGGCCTTCGGAGCGCTCGAGGCGGATGAGGTGATGCTGCAAGAGGATGATGTCGAGGATCAATACGCCCGGCCGGTGCGGCACGAGGTCGATCCAGTTCTCGGCGGCGGGGTTGTCCGCAGCGACGGTGACGATCTTGAAGTCCTCGGCGCCCTCGGCATTGGTGAGGATGTAGAACACCCCGTCGCGGTCCTCGACATCGTATTCGCGATCGGTGAGGCGCGGGGAGACCAGCTTCGGGGCGCCGCCGGTGCGGGTGTCGATCAGCCAGAACTCGGAGGTCTGGTGGTCGTGCGCGTCGATGACGATGTAGTTACGCGATAGCGTCTCGTCGACGCCGACGAAAAAGCCCGGGTCCTTTTCCTCGTAGACGATCTCGTCATCGGCCTGCGGCGTCCCGAGCACGTGCCGGCGCACGCGGTACGGGCGGTGGTTGTCGTCGTACTCCGAATAGTAGATGGCGCTGGAATCGGCGGACCATACGCCGCCGCCGGCGATGTCCTCGATCACTTCGCCGGTGTCCTTGCCGGTCGCGAGGTCGCGGATATTGAGGGTGTAGAACTCCGAGCCCTGCCGGTCGGCGCTCCAGGCGAGCAGGCGGTGCGACGGGTCATGGTCGCCGCCGCCGAAGCCGAAATACTCGTCGCCCGCTTCGACGTTGCAGTCGAGGAGGATCTGTTCGTCGCCGCCGTCGCGCGGGGTGCGCACGAGGATCGGGTACTGCTTTCCCTCTTCCATGCGCGAGTTGTAGGCCCAGGGGCCATCGGCCGATGGGATGCCGGTCTCGTCCTCTTTGATACGGCCGCGGATCTCGCGGTAGATCTTGTCGACGAGGGCTTCGTGCGGGGTCTCGAAGGCCTCGGCGAAATAGGCGTTCTCGGCTTCGATGTAGCCGCGGATATCGGCGGGGAGAGTGGACGGATCCTGCATCACCTCCTGCCAGTTGTCCGCGCGCAGCCAGTGATACGGGTCCAGTCGCGTGATGCCGTGATTGGTCGTGGCATGCTGGCGGCGTTCGGCGACGGGTGGGATGGGCATGTGGGAGGGTCTCGGGGGAGTTAACAGGTGCGCCTATACACCGGCTGAGGACGTGGTGTCCCTCTCCCCGTGAGGGAGAGGGTGGCTCGGCGAAGCCGAGACGGGTGAGGGGCACTCGCTTCTCGCTGGCGCTCGAAGCGCGCATCGCCAGGCGATGCGATACCCCTCGTCCGCCCTTCGGGCACCTTCTCCCTCAAGGGGAGAAGGCAAGAGCGCGTGGGGGAGGTTTAGAGGATTATGCCTTCGGCTCGAACTGCAAACTCGTGCCGTTCATGCAGTAACGATCGCCCGTGGGGTTGGGGCCATCGGGGAAGATGTGGCCGAGGTGGGCGCCGCAGTTGGCGCAGTGGGCTTCGACGCGGACCATGCCGTGGCTCTTGTCGATCGTCTGGGCGACAGAGCCCTCGATGGCCTTGAAGAAGCTCGGCCAGCCGGAGCCGGATTCGTACTTGGTGTCGGCCGTGAACAGCGCAGCGCCGCACGAGGCGCAGTGATAGATGCCGTCACGCTTTTCGGTGTTGTAGATGTGGGACCACGGACGCTCGGTGCCGTGCTCGCGTGCGACGCGATAGAGCTCGGGGGTGAGCGTGGCGCGCCACTCTTCATCAGACTTCTGTACCTTGAAGGTCTCGCTCATCGGGAATCTCCGTTACGGCGCAAGATATGGCGATTGTGCCCGTGGATCGCAAATCCCCCAGTGCTCACAAAGCTGTGGTGCATCTGGCCGGGTTGACCGGTTTGCCTTGCCGGGGCGGGGGGAGGGGCTAAGCTGACGCCAGCGAATCCCACAGGGGGCGGACCCGGGTGGAGGCCACACCGGCAATAGCGATTGCACTCGTCGTGCTGCTGCCCTTCGTGGCGGCGGCTTTGGCGCCGCTTGTGCATCGGCTGGTCGGCGACTTCGCCGGCTGGGTGGTGGCGCTGGTGCCGGTGGCCGGATTCATCGCGCTGTGGGGGCTGCTTGGGCGGATCGCCGATGGTGAGGTGATCACTGTCGCCTGGCCGTGGGCGCCGTCCTGGGGGCTCGAGCTGAGCTTCCTTATCGATGGGCTGAGCCTGGTTTTCGCGCTGACCATTGGCGGGATCGGGGCGTTGATCCTGCTGTATTCCGGCGCCTACCTAAAGGGGCACAAGCAGGGGCGGTTCCTCGGGTTCTTGCTGGCCTTCATGGGGGCGATGCAGGGGCTGGTGCTGGCTGACAACCTCGTCGCGCTCTACCTGTTCTGGGAGCTGACCTCGGTCGCCTCATTCCTGCTGATCGGCTTCGACCACACGCGGCAAGCGGCGCGGCGGGCGGCGATACAGGCGCTGGTGGTGACCGGCTTCGGCGGGCTGGCGCTGCTGGCGGCGGGGGTGGTGATCTACGGCATTTCGGGTGGCTGGGAGCTGAGTGCGGCAGGCGATCTCAAGGGCAACGTCGCCTATCCGCTGCTGGTCGGCCTGGTGTTGCTCGCTGCCTTCACCAAATCGGCGCAGCTGCCGTTCCATTTCTGGCTGCCCAACGCCATGGAGGCGCCGACGCCGGTTTCGGCGTACCTGCATTCGGCGACCATGGTGCAGGGCGGCGTGTACCTCGTAGCGCGGATGACACCGCATCTCGGCGGCGAGCCGATCTGGAACACCACGCTGATGGTCTTCGGCGGCGCGACGCTGCTGTGGGGGGCGATTGCGGCGCTGCGGCAGACTGACTTGAAGCAGATGCTGGCGCAGACGACGCTGGCGTCGCTTGGGCTGCTGATGCTGCTGCTTGGGGCGGGGACAGAACTCGCGGTGACGGCGGCGGTGCTCTATTTCATCGCCCACGCGCTCTACAAGGCGGGGCTGTTCCTCGTCGCCGGGGCGATCGACCATGGCACCGGGACACGCGATATCACCATGCTCGGGGGCTTGCGCGATCCGATGACGGTGAGCTTCATCGGCACCATCATGGCAAGCGCGGCGATGTTCGGGCTGCCGCCGCTGATCGGGTTCTTCGCCAAGGAAGAGATGTATGCGGCGCTGGCGCTCGGGCAGGTCGAGTCGCTGGTGGCGTTGGTGGCGCTGGTGGTGGGCAACGCACTGCTCGGGGCGATCGGGCTGGCGCTGCTGATCAAGCCGTTCATGGGGCAGCTGCTGCCGACGCCAATCGAGGCGCACGAGGCGCCGGTGGCGATGCTGGCGGGGCCTATCGTGCTCGGGGTGCTCGGCATCTTTTTCGGCTTCGTGCCGGCGCTGGCGGGACAACTGGCGGTGGCTCCGGCGACATCGGCGATCCTCGGGGTCGAGGTGGTGACGCACCTGGCGTTCGGCCTGGACCTGCTCGGGCCGGCGTTCTGGCTGTCGGTGGTGACGTGGCTGCTGGCGATCGGGCTGTTCATACGGCTCGACTTTGCCCGGACGCTGTTGCGGCGGGCGGCGACGGTGATCGGCTGGAGCTTCGATATCGGCTTCGACTGGGTGTATTTCGGCATCGTGCGGATTGCCGGCGGGGTGACGCGGCTGCTGCATCACGGGCGGCTGGAGCTGTATTTGTTCGTGGTGTTCGTGCTGCTGGCGGCAGCGGCGGTCGGGCCGCTCTGGCTGATGGACGGGCTGCCGCGGGGGCCGCGGGCGATCGACCTCACATTCTACGAGTGGGGGCTGGTCGGGCTGGCGGTGCTCGGCGTCGTGACGGTGGTCTATGCGCGGAGCCGCCTGTTCGCGATCCTGGCGCTCGGGGTGCAGGGGCTGGCGGTGGCGCTGCTCTATTTGCTGGTCGGCGCACCGGATTTGAGCTTCACCCAGTTCATGGTCGAGATCCTCAGTGTGGTGATCCTGGCGCTGGTGATGACCCGGCTCGATCTCGACACCGCCGACCCGCGCCCGCTCGAGGACTGGGCCCGCGACGGCGCCGTGGCGCTGCTCGGGGGCGTGGCGGTGACGATGCTGCTCTGGGCGGTGATCGAGGGGCCGTTCTATGCGCGGCTCTCGACGTTCTTCAACGCGCACAGCGTGCCGCTGGCGCATGGCCACAACGTCGTCAACGTCATTCTCGTCGACTTTCGCGGGCTGGATACGCTGGGCGAGATTTCGGTAGTGATGACGGCGGGCATCGCCATCCTGGCGCTGATCCGCGGGGCGAAGCGGCGGAAGCCGGTAGTGCCTGAGACGGAGCCGACGCCTGCGTCGAAGCCTCGGCGGACGCGAAAGGCGGCGGCATGAACTCGCTGATTTTCCGCACCATCGCGCCGCTGCTCACTGCCGTGATGCTGGTGTTCTCGGTGTTCGTGCTGCTGCGCGGGCACAACGAGCCGGGCGGCGGCTTTATCGGCGGGCTGATCGGGGCGTCGGCGCTGGCGATCTACGGCATGGCCACGGGCCCTGACGCGGCGCGCGCCGCGCTGAAGGCGCATCCGCTAGCCTATGCCGGCTTCGGCGTGGCGCTGGCGGCGCTGGCCGGGGTGCTGTCGATCCTGTTCGACGTGCCGTTCCTTACCGGGCTGTGGACTATCTTCGAGTTCGACGAGGTGGAGGTCGCGGTGTCGACGCCGATGGTGTTCGACATCGGGGTCTATTTCGTCGTCTTCGGCACCATCTCGGCGGTGGCGCTGGGCCTCGAAGACGAGGGGGGCGAGGGCTGATGGATCACGTCATCGCCGCGCTCTCGGGCGTGTTCCTCACCGCCGCGATCTACCTGCTGCTCTCGCGCTCGCTGATCCGCATGCTGCTCGGGCTGGTGCTGCTGGGGAACGCGGTGAACCTGCTGATCCTCGTCGCCGGACGGCTGGGGCGGATCGTGCCACCGATTGCGCTGGGTGATGCGAAGGCGCCGCTGGAGGGCGCGGCCAACCCGCTGCCGCAGGCGCTGATCCTCACGGCCATCGTCATCGGCTTTGCGATGTTCGCGTTCCTCTTGGTGCTGGCCTATCGGGCCTACCAGTCGCTCGAGGCCGACGATACCGACCGGATGCGCGTCGCCGAGCCGCGCGGTGGCCCCAAACCGCCGATGAGCTACTGATGGCCGGCGCGTTCCAGGATTTCGCGACGCATCCAACCGACTGGCTGGTGATCCTGCCGGTGGTGCTGGCGCTGCTCGGTGGCGCCGTGCTGCTGATGCTGCGCGAGGCGAGGGAAGCGCAGTTCTGGCTGGCGCTGGCGGTGGTGGCGGTGATCTTCCTCTCCGACATCGCGCTGGCGCTGCGAGTGAGCGAGTTGGGGCCGGTGGCGATGACCATGGGGCGCTGGCTGCCGCCCTTCGGCATCAGCTTTGTCGCCGACATCACCAGCGCGGTGTTCGCCATGGCGGCGGCGGGGGTGACGCTGCTGTTGCTGGTTTATCTGCGGATGGACATGCCCGACCGGGCGCGGCGGGACGGGGTCTATCCGCTGATGTTGCTGTTGCTGGCGGGCGTCAGCGGCTCGTTCCTCACCGGCGACCTGTTCAACCTCTACGTGTGGTTCGAGGTGATGCTGATCGCCAGCTTCGGGCTGATGGTGCTGGGCGGGCGCAACATCCAGCTCGACGGCACGGTGAAGTACGGCTTCCTCAACTTCCTCGCGACGACCTTCTTCCTCGCCGCACTCGGGCTGCTCTACGGCACGCTCGGGACGCTCAATATGGCCGATATCGTGGCGCGCGCCGGCATGGCGAGCCCGGCCATCATGGCCTCGATCTCGGCGCTGCTGCTGCTGGCGTTCGGCATGAAGGCGGCGGCGTTCCCGGTGAATGCGTGGCTGCCGGCGAGCTACCACACGCCGCCTGCGGCGATCTCGGCGCTGTTGGCGGGACTGCTGACCAAGGTGGGTGTCTATGCGCTGTTGCGCGCGCTGGTGATGCTGCTGCCGGCGAGCCGCGAGGTACTGGAGCCGGTGCTGGCGGTTGTCGCGGTGGCGACGCTGATCCTGGGGCCGCTGGGAGCGATCGCCGAGACCAACCTGCGGCGGGCGCTGGGCTTCCTGGTGATTGGCGGGATCGGCGCGACCATCGCCGGTGCGGCGCTGGGGAACGCGGCGGGGCTGGCGGGCTCGGCGACCTACGTGCTGCACGCCATGCTGAGCATTACCGGACTCTATCTCGTCGCCGGGTTGATCGAGGCGATGACCGGCGAGACCGATACGCGACGGATGGGCGGGCTCTATGCCGCCGCGTCCTGGCCATCGCTGTTGTTCTTCGTCTTGATGCTGGCGGTGGCGGGGGTGCCGCCGTTCCTCGGCTTCTGGCCGAAGCTGTTGTTGGTGCAGGGCGGTATCGAGGGCTGGGGTCTTGGGCGCGATGGCTGGGGGCTGGCGGTGTGGGTCGCCGTGCTGGTGAACGCGCTGCTGACGCTGATCGCCGTGAGCCGGCTGTGGGCGCACATCTTCTGGCGCGCTGGGCATGAGGGAGCCGCGTCCGAGGCGCCGAACCCGGATCTGAGGCCGCTGACGCGACAGGCTGGCTGGCTTGGGCTCGGCTCGGCCGGGGTGCTGGCGCTGGTGGTGCTGGCGCTCGGGCTGTGGCCGGAGCCGCTGCTCGGCTTCGGCAAACAGGCGGCTGCTGGGTTGCTGCGGCCGGTGGGGTACATTGCCGCCGTCGGGCTGGAGGGAGCCGTGCCATGAGCCTTGTCCTCCTCACTATTGTCCTCGCGTTGGGCTGGGCGGCGGCGACCGGCAGCTTCACGCTACCCAACCTGCTGCTGGGCGCTCTGGTCAGCGGTGCCGGACTGTTCGTGGTGCGCCGGTATGTGTCGCGCCCGCAACTGCTGCCGCGCGCCTGGCGAATCGTCTCGCTGGCGCTGCTGTTCATCGGCGAGCTGGTGATCAGCGCGCTGCGCGTGGCGCGGCTGGTGATCCGGCCTGATCTCAACGCGCATATCCGGCCGGCGATCATCGCGTTTCCGCTCAGCGTGACGAGCGACGCCGAGATCACGCTGCTGGCCAACCTGATCACCCTGACGCCGGGGACGCTGAGCGTCGATGTTTCCGAAGATCGGCGGTTTCTCTACATCCACGTCATTCACGTCACCGACCGTGCGGCGTTCATCAAGGATCTCGCCGACGGCTTCGAGGCGAAGGTGATGGGAGCGTTCCGATGAGCGGCGCGCTGGCACTGCAGTGGGCGAGCCAGGCGGCGCTGGGGCTGCTGCTGGTCGGGATGCTGCTGGCGGTGATTCGGCTGATCCGTGGGCCGAATCTGGGCGACCGCATCCTGGCGCTCGACCTGATTACCGTGCTCGCCACCGGCTTCATCGTCGGGGTGGCGGTGCTTACCGGTTTCTCGCTCTATGTCGATATCGCCATCGCCTTGGCGCTGGTCGGATTTCTCTCCACCGTGGCGCTGGCGCGCTACCTGATGAGCCGTGCCGCGCGGCGTGAAAACCGGGGAACCGAGCAATGATCGTCGAGCTTGCTCAATATCTTGCGGCGTTGCTGATCATCGCCGGAGCGTTGTTCGGCCTGATCGCGGCGATCGGGGTTTTGCGACTGCCGGACCTCTATACTCGGCTCCACGCAGCATCGAAGGCGGGGGCTATAGGTGCCGGGCTGATATTTCTCGCCCTGGCGGTGACCTCGTTCGACGGCGCGGTGGTCCTTCGCGCGATCCTGGGCATTGTGTTCTTGCTGCTGTCGACGCCGGTGTCAGCACACTTGCTGGCCCGTGCGGCATATCGCAGCGGTGAGGCCCCGACGCCTGCGACGACTGTCGACGATTTCAGTTGATGTGCTGATGCAACTGCACATTATTGCCGCAAATCAAAGGTTATACACATCGACGACAGTTGCTATTGCATTTGCAGTGCAGCGGTTCTAATGAACAGTCCAGGGCAAGGCTGCCACCCCTTCGCCCTGACATACCGCAGAAAAGGACCCGAAATGACCGACATCATCAGCGGCAATGCCGCGGCTGACAACGATCTCATCGATCTGAGCGCCGACATCGTCTCCGCTTATGTTAGCCACAATGCACTCAGCGTTACCGACCTGCCCAAGCTGATTGCAGACGTACACTCCGCCCTGCGTAACCTGCAGTCCCCCGTTGCCGCCGAACCGGCCGAGGAACTGAAGCCCGCCGTCCCGGTTCGTAAGTCCGTTGCTCCGGACTTCATCATCTGCCTCGAGGACGGCAAGAAGTTCAAGTCACTGAAGCGGCACCTCCGCACGCACTACAATCTCTCGCCCGAAGAATATCGCGAGAAGTGGGGCCTGCCGGCTGATTACCCGATGGTCGCGCCGAACTACTCGGCGACCCGCTCGCGTCTTGCCAAGGACAATGGTCTCGGCCGCAAGGCTGCCTGATCTCGTCCAGTTGATAGCCGATTTCGTCCGTGGCCGCTCCGAAAGGGGCGGCCACGCTGCATTTCCGGACTATCTCGGCCGACTTATCCCCGCTCGAGCCATTGCCCGTTATAGGAATATCGTCCTATATCGTCGGAGGTGGCAATGCGGAGCGAATTGGCACAGGCGGGCGAGGCCCCCGCATCGAGACTGCGAACCCGGGGGCGGTTGCTGCGGCTCGACCCGCGCCGCGCCGACCCGCGTGGCTGGCGGCTGGCTGAACTGGTGGCGGCCGAGCGCGGCGTGCGCCTCAAGGCGCTGTTCCAGCCCGACCGCGGACAGGCCGATATCGCGCTGGCGCGGCAGCTGGCGATGTACCTGATGCATGTCGAATTTGGCCGGCTGTATGCCGATGTCGGTCGCTTCTTCCATCGCGACCGCACGACGGTGTCGCACGCCTGTGCGCTGATCGAAGACCTGCGCGACGATTGCGAGTTCGACGCGATGCTGGAGCGGCTGCGGCTGGCGCTCCTCGACGAGGCAAAGCGAGAGCGGGAGGCTGCTGATGCAGCGGCCTAGCAAAGCGGCATTGCGGTTCGTGCGCGCGCTGTTGCCGCATGGGGTGGCACGAGTTGGGGATGAGGTGTTCGCCGTTGAACATGACGGGCGTCAGGTGTCGCTGGCCGCCGGGGAGGTGCAGGGCTTGGCGTCGCTCGGTGTGCTCGACGCCGATGCCGGGACCTGTCGGGCCAACCGGGGCACGGCGCAGTGGCTGAAGCGGCAGATGCTCGAGGAAGACGCGTTTGCGGCGCAGCACCGGGTCGAGGCACGCGGTGAGGGCGACACAGTGCTCAACCTCGCGGAGAGCCCGCTGGCACGGCTGGCGGTGGCGACGGGTGAGGGCGAAGCCTTTCTTGCGCCGCACCAGGTAGAGGCGGGCGAGCGGCTGCGCCGGCTGGTCGAGCGGGCCCAACTGCAGCCGCGGCTGACGATGAGCTATTCGGCAGCGCACACCGCCGGCAAGGGAGCCGCGCATGCCGGCGAAATCGGCGACATGGCGGCCGATGCGCGGAACGGCCTGGCCGATCTGCACCGGCAACTTCCGCATGACTGCGCCGAGGTGGTGCTCGACGTCTGCGGCTTCGGCAAGGGCCTGCAGCAGATCGAGACCGAGCGCGGCTGGCCCCGCCGCAGCGCCAAGCTGGTGCTGCGGATCGGGCTCGACCGGCTGGCGGAGATCTGGGGGATCGGTGCTATGGCGATCGGGGTTGAGACGAGGCGGCGGCGGGCCTGGATGGATGGGGTGCGGGTTGCGATGTTTAGGTGAGGCTCTGCCGAGTGGCGCTAGCCAGCGTAACCGACCCAGCCCCTGAAGCTCAGGCCGGCGTAGAACAGGCTGACCTCAGTAAAGCCGGCTTCGCGGAGCATGGCTTCGTCTTCCTCGGGCGAGAGGATCGTCAACCTCGTTGCGATGGCTTCGCGGGCGCTGGCCATCTTGCTGGGGTCGCTGCCCTTCGGGGCGCCGTAGGCGACGTGGCGGGCGACCCATTGCGAACGCTCGGGCTCGGTCTGGGGGAAACTGATATGCGCCAGGGCGAAGGGGGCACCCGGCTTCAGGCGGGTGCGAACCTGCCGGAGTGTTTCGAGACGCTGGTCGCGCGGGATGAAGTGGAAGGTGAGGAGGCTGACGGCCGCGTCGAACGGGCCCGAAGGAGCGCCGTCAATATAGCCTTCGTGCAGCTGCATCCGCGGCAGGTGCTCACCCACCGTGTGTTCAGCCAGCCGGAGCATGTCGGCGGACGGATCGACGCCGACGAAGGACCAGCCGGGATGCGCGTCGGCAAGCGCCTTGAGCTCGAGCCCGCCGCCGGCGCCCAGCACCAGTACGCTGGCCTCTGGCGGCGTGCGTTCAGCCAGCAGCAGCGAGACCATGCGATGGAGGCTCGCAAACCCCGGCACCTGCCGCGGCGGGCCTTCGGCATAGGTATGAGCGGCGCTGGCGCTGAAGGGAGTTTGGGTCATCGGAGGTTTCGCCGCGACCGGCTAAGCCGCCGCCAGCGCCTTTGCCTCGCCGCGCATGCGGTTGACCATCGCGACGAGCCCGTTCGAGCGCTGCGTCGTGAGGTGTTCGCGCAGGCCCAGTTCGTCGAAGATGGCGATGGCGTCGGTTTCGGCGATTTCGCGAGCCGGGCGGCCGGAATAGAGGGCGATCAGCACGGCAACGAGGCCGCGGACGATCATGGCGTCGGATTCGCCGCGATAGGTGAGGCTCGCGCCGTTGTGGTTGGAGACCAGCCAGACCTGCGAGGTGCAGCCGTGCACCTTGTTCTCGGCGTTCTTTTCGCTCTCGGCCAGCGGCGGCAGGGCCTGGCCGAGTTCGATGATGTAGCGGTAGCGGTCCTCCCAATCGTCAAGGAAGGACAGGTTTTCGGCGATCTCGGCGAAGGCTGGCGGATGAGTCATAGGGGATAGATAAGCGATCAAGGGCGGCGATTGAAGCGCTTCCCGACTAATCGCGCGCAAAGAACGCGACGAGGGCGGCGGTCTCGGCCGGATGCTCCTCGGGAAAGAAGTGCCCGCCTGTCATCGCGCGGCCATGCCCCCTTGAACTCGCGGGGCACGTGCGGGGTTCGTCGCCGCAGAAGAAAGAGAGCCGCAGTGCGGGGCAGCGCACTGCGGCTCGGCCAGGGATCGCTGTTGGAGTAGCGTCGGGGAAGCGACGCAACCCCTGGCTTAACCCATCCGATCCGGTCGCGGTCGGGGGAGCGGGACCGGGTTCGACGTCATTTGCATGGGCATGTCGACGGACGGGAACTTGCTGCCGGCGAGCACCGTGAGCGCGGCTTTGCCGCCGGCGCACTCGAGGGTGCTGCATTCGCTGGCGAGAACCTGAGAGACGATGGCTTGCTGGCCGGCCTTGAAGGCCTGCTCGGATGCCTCGCCAGCGGTCTTGCCCAGATCGAAGTCCTTCGGCGCGATGATGAGAAACATCACCGTCAGCCAGAATGCAGACCTCAACAAGAACATCGTCGCCTCTTCCCGTACCGGCAGACCTGCTGCCTTTGTTGGAGGGACATTGGGCGCGGCGGCTTAAGTCGGGTTTCGACTATTCGATAAAATTAGACACAAATGCGTCGCGTCGAGTCGGATCGCGACTATTGCGAGTGTGGCGGGAGTTGGGTCGACGGGCCGCCGCCTCGGAACCACGCGTCGCTGCAAGGAACTGTTTACGCTAACCCCAGAAAGCCCCCGCGTAACCCCGTGGAACGGGTGCGGAACCCGCTCGGGACGGCTTCCCCTTAAACCCGCATTAGGCGTTCGGGTGGAAGCTCCGGGCAACAAGAAAAAGGGTGGCGGGGCGTTTGGTTCGAGTTATGCGTAGCCTCTGGTCATGGTTGAGCGATGTGTGGCGCACCGAGCCGGTGCGAGGCGCCGGCGGCCGTCCCGAGGCCCTGCGGCGGCAGGCCATTGCAACCAACGCCCGGCTGATCCTGATCCTCAGTCTCATCGGCATGCCGGCGGCGCTCTATGCGCTGACCCAGTCCATTCTGCTGCCTTTCGTCCTCGCCACCACCGGTATCGCCGCGGGCGTGCTGACCATGGCCTGGTGCCAGCGTGGCCAGTATGAGCGCGCGGCGGCCGGGCAGGTCTATGCCACGCTGCTCTGCGGGGCGCTTCTGACCGTCGCCGACCCGTCGATCGCCGATTTCGGCCTCGCCGTGGCGGTGCTCGGGCCGGTGCACGCGTCGCTCCTGACCCGCACCCCGGTGAAGAAGCGCGCGTGGGCGATGCTCGTCGTCGTGGTGGCGCTCGGAGTCTTGGCGAGCCTGGGCATTCTCGCCTGGCCGCAGCCGTTCCACTTCGGCAATACGCTGCTCGGCGGCTTCGTGTTCCTCGCCTCGGCGGCGATCGTTGCGCACTCGGCCAACCGGCTGAACTCGGTATTCGAGGTTTACGAGAAGGCGCAGATCAACGCCTATCGGCACCTGATCGAGCATGTGCAGGACGCGGTGATGCGCTTTGCCAGCGACGGCACGGTGCTGTTCACCTCGCGCTCGGCTGAAAAGCTGTTCGGCTGCCGGCGGTTCGAACTGAGCGGCAACGGCCTCGTCGAGCGCATCCACGTGATGGATCGCCCCACCTATCTCACCGCCTTCGCCGAAGCCAACCAGGACGGCCAGACCCGCCGCGTCGAGATCCGCATGCGCCGCGACGAGCCCGGCCCTTCCGCCGCCGCGCCGCGCTACGTGTGGGTGGAAGCCTCGCTTTCGCCGGTTATCGACGCCGATGCGCCCGGAGCGCGCAACGAGGTCGTGGTGCTGTTGCGCGACGTGACTGAGCGGCACGACTACATGAACGAGCTGCAGCGGGCCCGGAAGATCGCCGAAGAGGCGTCGAACGCCAAGTCGCGCTTCCTCGCCACCATTGGGCACGAGCTGCGCACACCGCTGAACGCCATTGTCGGCTTCTCCGAGATGATGACCTCGGGCGTCGTCGGCGAGCTTTCGCCGCAGCACAAGGAATACGCCACGCTGATCCAGCAGAGCGGCCACCATCTGATCGAGGTGGTGAAGATGCTGCTCGACATGAGCCGGCTGGAAGCGGGCAAGTTCGAACTGACCACCGAGCCGATCGCGCCCGAATCGCTGGTCGAGCCGTGCCTGAAGATGGTCGACGCCATGGCGCGTGCCAAATCGGTGCGGCTGATGACCGATATTCCGCGCAGCCTGCCGATGCTGGTGGCCGACGAGCGCGCCTGCCGGCAGATCCTGATCAACCTGCTGTCGAATGCCGTGAAGTTCTCCAACGAGCACTCGGTGGTGACCCTCGCGATGAAGCGGCAGGGCCGGCATCTTGCCATTTCGGTGGCCGACCACGGCATCGGCATGGGCGAGGAATCGGTGCGCCGAATCGGCGAGCCGTTCTTCCAGGCCCAGGACGGCCTGGCGCGCCGCTACGAAGGCACCGGACTGGGGCTTTCGATCGTCAAGGGACTGGTCGAATTGCATGATGGTGTGCTGCACACCAGCTCGTCGCCGGGCGAGGGCACCGTGATGACGGTTTTGCTGCCGATAAACGGTCCGGAAACCAAGGTGGAGGAAACTGCTGCCGTTACGCCCCTTCATCGGGACCCGGTTCAGCAGCAAATGCCCACCACATGGCACGACGAAAGAAAAAGAGCCCTATGACGGCAGCAACTCTTGCGCACCTGCCCTTGCAGGTCGGCGGCGTCGCATTGGCCCAGGCGGGCCGGGCGGCGCTCTGGGTCATTGCGCGCTACATGCGCTCGCCCCTCACCAATTCCGCGATCGCCGCGCTGGTGGTAACCACCGCCATGGCCGGCTCGAACGCACTGTATGGCCAGCGCCATCAGCATCCTGCGCCGCTGTTCTCGGCCGGGATCGATTCGCAGATCACCGCCGATATCGAGCCGGTGATTCCGAAGACGCGGCCGAAGAGCTTCGTCGTGGCGTCGCCGGCCAAGGTGCAGCGCCAGCTCGCGGTGGCGGCGCCGGTCGACACCCAGGGCGGGCCGATCGGCAACAAGGACGTGTTCGAGGTGCAGCGCAAGCTCGAGCGGCTGCAGCTGTTTACCGGCACCGTCGATGGTTATTACGGCCCGCAGACGGCGCGGGCGCTGAAGAAGTTCGAAGAGCTGCGCGGGCTGAAGCCGACCGGCGAGCTGACGCGCGACATTATCGAGATGGTGCTGGCAGCGCCGCTGTCGACGCCCGAGGCGAAGCCGGCGGCACCAGTTGCCGCGCCTGTCGCGGCGGAACAGCCGGCCGCGGTGACGCTGCCCAAGCTGCAGGCGCCGCCTGTCGAGGCGGACCTGCCGGCGGCCACCAAGGTGAAGCCGCAGTCGCTGGCGGCGCTGGAAAAGCCGAAGCCGCTGACCGCCGACGTAGAGACGACCGGCTCGATCGAACCGGTGAAGCGCGCCAAATCCAACACCGTGCTCGGCCGCGCCGTACCCGAGACGCCGGAAGCGGCGCTGGAGATGGCGGCCGATACCGCAGGCGACGCCATCAACACCATCATCGACGGTGTGCAGTCGATGGCGATGACGACGGCGCCCGAGAAGAAGCCGGTGAAGCAGCAGTTCGCCGCGGAGACGAACGCGCTGACGACGGCGGAAGCCGTCGCGCCGATCCCGCTGGTGCCGAAGTCGCAGCAGCGAACCGAGGTCGCGGCTCTACCCGACAACCCGCAGGTCGGCGTGCCCCTGCAGATCGAGGAAGCGCCGCCCAAGCCGGGCGAGGATATTGCCGTGCTCGACACCGAAGCGACCCCCGACCAGATCATGGCGCCGTTCTCGGTGACCGATCCGGTGATCGTTGCCAAGGTGCAGCGCGGACTGGGGAGCCTCGGCTTCCTGCATGGCCCGGCCGACGGCGTGGCCGGCGAAGCGACCGCCAAGGCGATCCGCAACTTCGAGGTCTACTTCAACTACAAGGTGACCGGCCGGATCTCGCCCGAGCTGCTTGACCTCCTGGTTGACAACGGCGCTTCGATCTAGCGCCGTATGAGGTTGCACCCATCGTCCCGTCGCGGTCCGATGGGGCATGGATTCGGCGGTTCATATCGAAAGACGGCGACCCTGGCGGCAGGGTGAGATGCTCGTCCTGCTGGGGCCGGGAGGCGTCGGCAAGTCGACGCTTGGTCGCTCGCTGGCCGGAACGCTCGGTTGGTCGTTGATCGATCTCGATCTCGAGTTCTGCGAGCGGATCGAGGTGATCGGCAGCTTCATCGGCAAGCATGGCTACGAGCTGTATCGGGCCGAGAATCTTGCCTTGGCCGAGCGGCTGGTTGGCGAGGCGGCTCCGTCGAGCATCTTCGTTACGTCCTCCGGTTTCCTTGCGGCAACGCCGGCCACCGACGATCGCCGCCGTGCTGACCGGTTGGTTGCCTCCGGCTATGGCGTGACCCTGCTGCCTTCGCTCGACATCGACATTGCCACCTCCATCGTGGTGGAGCGGCAGCTGACGCGCGGCTTTGGGTTTCAGCGCGAGTCGGAGGATCAGAAGTTTCGCGTGCGGTACGAGACCTACCGGGAGACGGGGGATATGCTTGTCTGCTCGGTGGGTGCACCTGACCAGATCGCGGTAGCCGTGCTCGCCAGCCTTGGCCTGACGGCGCCAGCCTAGCCAGGCGCCGGGTTTTCCGGCACACGTGAACGATGTTTCGCACCGACCTCTGGGTTTCGGCGTTCGTTCGCCGACATAACGATATCGGCCACATGTGCGTGGTGTCCCGCCGCGGCGATCCGATCGCCGGGCAGATCTTCGTCGAGGTGGATCACCTCAACGGCGAAGTTTCGCTCTACACACCGGCGCCGGCGACGAGCCTCGGCGACAATTCCGAGGCCCGGGTGTTCCAGCTACGCTTCGACCATGTGGAGCCCGAGAAGGTGCGCGAGCGGATTGCGCGCGAGCACGATTTCGACCCGGATTTGTGGGTGGTGTCGCTGGAGATGCGGAGCGGGGATTTAGGGCTGGAGTTGGCGAAGGGCTAGCTCGCCCTGGCCCCGATCCGCGCCAGTGCCTCGATCGCCTGATCCACCACCGGGTTGCGCTCGCGGGTTTGTGGGGGCGGGATGCGGCGGCGTTCGATTTCGAACGGCCGGTATTCCGGTTTGGTCATGTCGAGGAGGTTCACCTCGCCGCGCCAGGCGCTCATCAGGAAGGCCGTGGCGTCGACGCTTACGCTGTCGAACAGCTTGGAGAACTCGGCGAGCGCCTTGGAGCGATCCTCGTCGTGCGACGTGGCGTGGATCAGCACCTTGAGGCCGTCCTGGGCGTTGCAGCCGAAGGCCCGCAGCACCACGAACAGGGCGGCGCCGGAGGTATCGTGGGCGATCTGGCCGCAGCGGACTTCGTCGAGCCCGGTGATCTGATGCAGCAGCTTGGTGACTTCCGGGCGGCGGTTCTCGGAGAACAGCTTCATCAGCGCGCGGGTAAGCTCGCCGGTGGCGACCGATAGCTGCTCGAGCGTGCGCTTGATCGGGGCGTCCGGTGTCTCGCGCTTGGCGAAGGCGTTGATCACCTTGACCCGGTCGTTCTCGCCCAGATCGAAGAAGGCGGGGGCGAGGAGGGCGGCATCGAAATCCTCGCGGGCGGCGAGCGACCAGGCGACCTGGTGATCCATCTGCGCCGAGCGGGCGAGGGCGCTGAGATAGGGGCCACGCGGCGAGATCGCAGTGTTGGTGGCGAGCGCGCGATAGACCTTGCGGCTGTTCATCTGAAACAGGCGGCCGAGCACGTTGTTGGAGAGATCGGCCCGGCGAGCGAGGGCGGCACCAAGCGTCACGTCGTTCGACGAGATCACCTTCAGCATGGTGCCTTCGGAGAGCTTTGGCGCCGAAACGAGGAAATCCGGCAGGTCGTCGCCGAGGTGGCGCACGACGAGTTGCTCGAGCTCGGGGGACAGGTCCTCGGACCGGCCGAGCGTTGCCGCAGCCTTGGCGCGGGCAGCGGGCGCCGCAGCCGGGAACAGGCGCTGGGCGAGCGCCGCAAACTGTTCCATTTCGGCACTGGTCGGCCGTCCGCGACGCGCAAACGCATCGCATGCTGCGCAGAGCAGCGTGTTCGTTCGATCGACGCCGCCCGTCTCGATGAGGAGCTGAAACGTCTCGTAAGGCTGGAAACCGATCATATTTTGCCCTGAAAGGCCCCAGGATTCGGGCCTCAACCACAAGGCTGACTATTTCAGGGAAATCGTTAGCGAACTGTTAACCTTGACGAACTCTTAATGGCTTTCATCGGGTCCCTGCGTCGCTCCCGATCTGCCGATGGAAATGGGTCCCCGGCAGATATCGCCCGCCCGCCCGGAGGCAAGGTTGGGAAAGCTGGTTCAACTACCAAAGCGTGGACGCACGAAAACGCGCTCCCAATCGGCGGGCACGGGCGAGGTCCTGTTGTTCACCGGGATACGCTACGAGCGGGGAGGCAACTCGCCGCTGCCGGACAAGCCGGTCGGAACGGCATCGGGCGGCAAGCGCCGCCGTGGCTGACCGGACGATGCTTCGCGCGCTGGGGCTGGCGCTGCTGCTTTGTGCTGCGCCGGTGGCCGGGCACGAGCTTGGCGACTTCGGTCGGGTGAAGCCGGGCGTACTCAATGACGAGATCATTCCCGAGACCGACCGGCTGATGCGGCGGCTGGGCAACCAGCCTGTCTCGAACTTCAATATCACCGATCAGGAACGCGAGATGCACGACCGGGTGTACCGGTTCCTCATCGCGCGCCACGCCAGGGACTGGGCCTTCGACTACGAGCAGATCGTTTTCGTGGCCGGCGTGTTCAGCTCTCGCCCGGACAGGGTTGATCTCTATTACCGCTGGCTGACCAACGAGCGCTACGCCTCGTCGCGGGTGCGCTACAACACCATCGCCGATGACATCGGGGCGGACCTGCTGACTTTGCCGACCACTTTCGCGGCGATCTGCGCGGTGATCGAGATCGACCGGCAGCGCGCAGTGGCCGCCGCCGAGATCGGCGATATCGAGGCGGGCATGATCGAGCAGATGCACCTGCGCAAGGCCGAGAACGACCTCTATGTCGGTCGCTTCATCGCCGCGCTCGGCTACCGCTATGGCTCCTACAGCTACGCACTCGACCATTTCCTGGTGGAGACGCCGCACGGCGAGGCCATCGAGGTGGATGAACGGCTGAGCCGCATGGCCCCGTGGGTCGATCGGGCCGAAGCCTGGGACTTCTGCGGCGGTGGTCCGAACGGCTGGGATGACGACGAAGCGGCCATCCCCGGCCGCGTGCTGCTCGATGCGCCCAGCGAGGGCGAGTATCGGAAGTAGCTCAGGTGGCGATGGTGCCGCACTTGAGGCCGGTCAGCGCCTTCTCGTAGCGGGCGCGCATTTCCGGATGAGACGGGGCCAGGCGGACGACGACGAACAGGTCGTCTTCCTTGGCTTCGACGATCAGCAGGCCTTCGGCGACATCCAGCTTCTGCTCGGCGAGGAGGCGCGTCTGGCCCGGGTTGAAGATCCCCAGGTCGAGCGCCGTGCCGATACCGTCGCGGTTGGTGGTGGAATAGACCACCGTGCCGGCGCGGCTATAGACCGCGACCGACCAATAGGCCTGGGGCAGGGTGCCGCTGACCGAAGCGGGCCCGTTCCTGAGGTCGATCTTGCAGACGGCGTAGGCGAGTTCGGGGTCGAGCCGCAGCGGGTTGGCCTCGCCGGCCTTGGCCGCAGGCAGCACGGTGGGGCCGGGGCCGGCGCCGACTGCGGCGACACGATCCCAGGCGGCGGTGGCCGACAGCGACGGCAGGCTGAGGATCACCGCGATGTGGATGATGCCGCCGAGCACGACGCCGCCGAACAGCCAGAGCAGGGTGCGGATCATGCGCAGGCCTCGCGGATGATCGAGGGCAGGGCCGCGACATCAGCGCCGACGCCGGAGAGGCTGGATGTGTCGTAGAGCGTCAAGATCAGGTCGAAGGCGCCATTGCCGGTGATTTCCAGCCAGTTCTGCGGGGCAAGGGTCTTGGAGACATAGAGCTCGACCGAGCCGTCACCGGCCCGGCTGAGCCTGGCGCTGTGGAAGTCCATGGGGCCATCTTCGCGGCTGATCGGCGCGCCATTGTCGGGCGCCACGGGGACCAGGGTCCAGAAGCGCGCGGCTGGCGTCGTGCCATCGATGCGGTAGCGGCAGGCTCGATCGAGCCGGCGGTTGTCGCTGTCAGTGGTGGCGACGAACTGGATGCCCTCGCTGGCGCCGAGCTCGAGTGCGCCGGAGCGGGCGATGAAGGCGCGGGTGTAGGGATCGGGCGTGGGGATGCCGACATCGCGCCAGGCGGACCAGGGGCCGATCTCGATGGCGCCGAACAGCCGGCCGTCGCTGAGCGCGTACCAGCTGAGCCCGAAGCCCACGACCAGTGCGACCATCAGCATGGCCCCGAGATGAACGAGAAAGCGCAAGGGTTACAGCGCCTTGGCTGGAGTAGGGGGAGCGGCAACGGTGAGTGCGGCCTGGTTGCCGGCGCCGCCCAAGGCACTGCGCAACCGATCGGCAACCTCCAGCAGCTTGTCGGCGGCGCGGGGCTTCAGCCCCGGCGGGCGCTCGGCGACCGGGGCCAGCGGCTGGCCTTCCTCGGCGTTGGCGATGACGAACGGAGCGGGCTGGAAGTCGACGCCTTCGACCGGTTTGATCTCGATATTGGTATGGGCGTAGGCCATGAACTTCTGCCACGCGATGGTCGGCAGGATACCGCCGGTCAGCTTCTTGGTTGGCCGGTAGTCGTCATTGCCGAACCAGACGGCCGCCACGTAGTTGCCGGTGAAGCCGCAGAACCACGCATCGCGATAGGAAGAGGTGGTGCCGGTCTTGCCGACGGAGGGCACGCCCTCGATCTGCGCACGCCGGCCGGTGCCGCTTTCGACCACGGCGCGCATCATGCGGTTCATATACTGCACGGTCTGCTCGCTGACCACGCGCACCTGCGGCGGGTTGGCTTCGGCGTCGAAGATCGGATCGCCGGCCAGCGTTGTGATGCGCGTGATGCCGTAGGCCGGCGTCTTGTAGCCGTGGTTCGCAAACACGGCGTAGGACGACGCCATGTCGATGACGCTGACTGAGGCGGCGCCGAGCGCCAGCGAGCGGGTGACCGGGAAATCGTTGGTGAGGCCGATCTTGTGGGCGAAATCGGCGATCGGCTGGCGGCCCATCTTGATCGAGAGGTTGACCGGCACGGTGTTGATCGACTGCTGGAAGGCCGAGATCAGGCTGATGCGGCCGACGGCGTTGCCCGAATAGTTGCGCGGGCACCAGTTGCCGATGCATTGCGTCGCGCCGCTAACGACGGTGTCGGGGTCGTACTCGGGGATGTTCTCGAACGCAGCGCCGTAGTCGAACAGCTTGAAGGCCGAGCCCGGCTGGCGGTTGGGGACGATCGAGCGGTTGAACTGGCTCTTGCCGTAGTCCATGCCGCCGACCATGGCGCGGATCTGCCCGTTGGGCTCTAGCACCACCATCGCCGCCTGGCTGACATTGTAGGCCTCGCCCTGCTCGCGGACGACGGAGGTGACGGCGTCCTCGGCATAGGACTGCAGCACCGGATCGATGGTGGTGCGCACGACGAAGGTGTTGGAGTTGCTGCTTGAGGTCTCGATGACCTTCTTGGCCTCCTCGAAGGCATAGTCGAGGAAGTAGTTCGGCGAGTTGGCCTCGGCCGAGCGATCGATCGGCACGGCAGGGTTGCGCCGCGCCGCCGTGACCTGCCCCTCGGTGAGAAAGCCCGCGTCGACGAGGTTCGAGAGCACCAGGTTGGCGCGACCGCGGGCTGCGGCGAGGTCGACATGCGGGGCGTACTTGGTCGGCGCCTTGAACAGGCCGGCCAGCATGGCCGCTTCGGCGAGGTTCACCTCGGTGATCTTCTTGCCGAAATAGAACTCCGCTGCGGCAGCAGCGCCGAAATTGCCGCCGCCCATATAGGCGCGGTCGAAATAGAGCTTGAGGATCTCGTCCTTGGTGTAGTGCCACTCGAGCCAGACCGACAGGAACGCTTCCTTGATCTTACGCTCGAGCGTGCGCTCGGAGCTGAGGAACAGGTTCTTCGCCAACTGCTGGGTGATCGAGGAGCCGCCCTGGGTGGAGTTCTCGCCCTGGGCGTTCGAGACCAGCGCGCGCATCGTGCCGACGACGTCGATGCCCCAGTGGTCGTAAAAACGCCGGTCTTCGGTGGCGAGGGCCGCCTTGACGAAATAGTCCGGCAGCTTGTCGAGCGGATAGGAATCGTCCGACCGGATGCCGCGGCGGCCGATCTCGTTGCCGTAGCGATCGAGGAAGGTGACCGCGAAATCCTCGGCCTTGTTGAAGCGGCCGCTGACCGTGGCATCAAATGCCGGCAGCGCCAGCGCGGTGACCAGCACCATGCCGATGGCGAGGAAGCTGAAACCGTCCGACAGAATCTCGACGAAGAAGCGCTTGATGCCCGAAACGCGGAAGCGCGAGAAGAAGTCTTCGACCTGCGTGAAGCCGCGGCCAAGCGACTGGCCGAACTCGTAAAGCGCCGAGTCGAGCCAGGCATCGGCTGCCAGCATGCGGGTTTTCTTGCGCCGCTTCTCTTTGTGGTAGAACGGGTCCTGCAACCGAAAACTCCGCGACGTGCCCCGACGCTGGTCTTGAATCTCCCCAATTTGGGGCGCATTGGCAAGGCAGTCGCTCGAATATGATCAGCGGATAGTTTGCGCAAGCGTGTTGGCGCCACACGGGAATTCTGAATGGCCTTCTGGGAAGAAAAGACGCTCGAGGAAATGACTGACGTGGAGTGGGAAGCGCTCTGCGACGGCTGCGGGCGCTGCTGCCTGATGAAGCTCGAGGATGAGGACACCGGCGACATCTACGTGTCGGACGTGCGCTGCAAGCTGCTCGACGGCGACAGCTGCAAGTGCTCGGACTATCCCAACCGGCTGAAGGTGGTGCCCGACTGCATCAAGCTGACGCCCGAGAATGTCCGCACCATCGAGTGGATCCCCAAGACCTGCGCCTATCGCCGCATCGCCGAAGGCAAGGGCCTCGCCTGGTGGCACCCGCTGGTATCGGGCGACCCGGAGACAGTGATGGCCGTCGGCGTCTCGGTGCGCGGCCGCACCGTGCCGGAGCAATCGGTGAAGCCGGGCGAGTGGGAAGACCACGTGGCGGATTGGCCCAACTGGGAACCGCCGGAGGAGATCTAGGGGCAGGGGCAACGCGCTCCTAAATCCAGGTGGCCGACCGAACGTCGGCTCACTCCTCTCCCAGAGTGTGGCGTGCCCGGCTCACCCTGAATGCCGTGCTACTTCCAGGCGCGAGGTAGTAGTAGATGTCCGTGTCCGGGTTGTTCTTGGCGTGGGCCTCCCAAGACGTGCGACCGCCGATCTCTGCAACTGCGACCGCGTGAGTAGGAAAGCCAAAGGCGCTGAAAACGACTGTCTCCCAATAGATGTCGTCCAATCGGCGGGAGGCAGACAGGGACCAAACCTCATACGGACCAAAA
Organism: Devosia sp. P3_B2; assembly: GCF_056402875.1. NCBI lineage: Bacteria > Pseudomonadati > Pseudomonadota > Alphaproteobacteria > Hyphomicrobiales > Devosiaceae > Devosia > Devosia sp. P3_B2. The sequence continues at coordinate 86,020 of NZ_JBFUGO010000005.1, forward strand.
CCCCATTCGCACTGGAGGAAGTCGCCGTAGTGATTGAGCTCCGCAACGTGCGCTTTGCTGAGTAAGGCCAAGGGAAAGCCGCCATCCTCAAGGCGTTGCGCCAATTCACCGTTCCGCACCAGCGGGCAGGATTGAGCGGAGGCGGTCACCACGATGACGACGAGGGCGGCAAGGCATGACGACGCCAAGTGTTTCAATCCAGCCCCCTGCGCGTTCTCGGGCTAGGTGAGTGGCAGAAGTAGTTGTTGTCAAGCTGGCCCCCCGCACCGCGCGCTTTGGTGGTGGGTTCAAGTGGTCGCTCGCGGTGTCAGCATCTGGGCGCTGATGCAACCCCGCTTCAGCCCAGCCTAGCCAGCGGCAGACCGAGCGGGCGCACGATGCGCGCGAAGCACCAGGGCCGAGGCCAGAAGGATGCCGATGAGGGTGGTCGCGTAGACCAGCACCTGGATGCCCATCGGCCGCGCCACATAGCCGACGAGGATGTGCAGGAACACCCCGATCGGGTTGTCCTGCGCGAGGAGCGCCGAGGAATCCCAGATATCGTAGCCGAGCGCCGGCAGGTACCCCGCCTGGACGAGATAGGCCGAGGCCTGCGCCGCGAGGCCTGCGGTCAGCAGCAGCATGATGATGCCGGTCACCTTGAAGATGTGCTTGACCGGCACACGCACAAGGCCGGCATAGAGCACCCATCCGAGCGCCGCGGCGGAGAGGACGCCGAGGCCCCCGCCCATAAGCATGGACTTGGTGTCGGCGGTGCCGTCGGCCGCGATGCCGTACATGAACAGCACGGTTTCCGAGCCTTCGCGCAGCACCGCGATCGCCGTCACCAGCGCCAGCGCCGATACCGGGCGTACGCCCTTTTGCACGCTCTGCCCGAGCTGGCGGCTTTCGGCCGCCAGCTCGGCGCCATGCGCCCCCATCCACATCTGATGCCAGGCCAGCATCAGCACCGCGATCAGCAGCACGCCGGCGTTGAACAGCTCGCGGCCCATGCCGTCGAAGAAGCCGGAAATGGCGTCGGCGAACACCGCGACGAGGCCGGCGCCGAGGAGCCCCGCAACCAGCCCCCCGGCAACCCAGAGGGTCCGGCCCGGGATGTCGCGGCTCGCGCCCAGAACGATCGAGACGATCAGGGCCGCTTCGAGCGTTTCGCGGAAGGCGATGATGAAGGTCGAACCCACCGTGGGCTCCTACTTTGCGACGAGGGTGCCCTTGGCGGTGTCTTCGTGGAACTCGCCCACGAAATTGTAGGTGCCGGCCTCGAGCGGGCCGACGAAGACGGCGATGGTCTTGCCGCCGGAGACGATCTTTTCGACGTGCAGGTCGTGGCTCTCGAACTCTTCTTCGGAGGCGTCCTGGTTGATGACGATGAGCTTGATCTTCTGGCCGACCGGGACCTCAAGCGTCGCCGGCGTGAACAGATGGTCCTTGATCGTCAGGGTGAATTCGGGCTCGGCGGCGATAGCCGGCGCTGCGGTGACACAGATGGCAGCGGCGATGAGCATCGCCCCAAGGGTCGTCTGGCGGATCATGTTTCCTCGTTCGGGTCTGGCCGGTGTTCGGCGTCTTCGGTCAGGCCGCTCAGTAGGAAAGGTGATCGCGCATGTCAACTTACTTTCCCGGGAACGGTGGATGGAGCCCCGGCTCTGCGTCGAAAGGGGACGCCATAGGCGCCCCCTTCATGCTCAGAAACCGAACTTGCCGTTCTGGTTCTTCCATTCACCCTTGGGCGGAATGGTCTCGAGCGTGTCCCAGTGCTCGGCGATCTTGCCGGCCTCGACACGGAACAGGTCGTAGAACGACGTCGGCTTGCCGCCGAAGCTGCCCTCGCTGACGACCAGGACGAAGTTGCCCTCGCCCAGCACCTTGTGCACGGCGTCGTACTTCATGGTGATGCCGGCCTTGGCCAAACCCTCGAGCGCGGCGCCCAGGCCCGATAGGCCGTTGGCGATCTGCGGGTTGTGCTGGATGTAGTTGTCGCCATCGAAGTAGCCGGCGAGCTTGTCGAGCTCGCCGTTGACGAGGATGTCGTCGACGAACTGCGCAACCAGGGCCTTGTTCGCTTCGGTCTTGTCGAGATCGAGGACGGTGGTCGCGCCGTCGATCATGGTCTTGCCGCTCGGATTGGCCGAGGCCGGCGTCTCCTGCAGGTTGTCCCAATGCTCGACGATCTTGCCGCTCTCGAAGCGGAAGATGTCGAAGCCGACCTTTGGCCCGAAGAAGTCGTAGTCGGTGTGGGAGAAGACGTAGTCGCCATCCTGGAAGACGCGGACGGTGTTCACCTTCGCCGAGTTCGGCGGCAGGGCAGCGAGCAGGGCGCCAAAGCCGGCGAGCCCGTCTGCGGCCCCCAGATTGTGCTGCTTGTACTGATCGGGATTGATGACGGCCACCGGCCCTCCGGCGCCGGTCTCGATGGCTTTGAGGAGGTCGACGACCTGCTGTTCCTGGGCGCTCATGGTTTGCTCCTGTGCGAATGAGGCTGTGATCGGCAGAGCTGCTGCTGAAGCCAGCAAAGCTGCCAGGGCGGCTGCGGCGAGGGTTCGGGTTGTCATGTGTGTATCCATGTTGGTCACATATATTGGTATCTAATATGGATACACATGTCTGTAAAGAGGCATCCGTTCTCGGGTCGATCGGTGGGTCAGGCTACCTTGTTTCGCTCGGCAATGTCGGCGGCGAGGTCTGCAATTGTGGTTTTGCCGAGCTGCGCCTGGAGCGCGCGTTCCGCCTCGAGCATGCGGCCCCTCAGGACCACGTCGATGTTGCGGCCGACCGGGCACTTTGGGTTGGGCGCCTCGTGCAGGGCAAAGACCTGCTGCTCCTCGTCAATCGCCCTGTACACGTCCAGCAAGCTGATCTTGCCGGCCTCGTGTGCAAGCAAGGCGCCTCCGCCGGCGCCCAGTTGCGACTTGGTAAGGCCTGCCTTTGCCAGCTGTGTCAGGAGGCGACGGATGAACGTCGGATTGGTGTTCACGCTTGCAGCGATGAGCTCCGACGTGGCGGGTTGCCCGGCCTGGTACGCAAGAAAGGTCAGAATGTGCGTAGCAACCGCGAAGCGGGTGTTCATCGGCAGATCTCCATGTGTGCCTAAGATAGGAACACACCGGGCGCCTGGCAACTGGGTGCCATGGCTTCGAGCGGGTGGCCGGCGCCGACCGGGTCACGGTCGCATTTTGGCCCACTGGGCTGAGTATTTTCCGTGCCTATGGAGATCTTGGATCGGCCTGCTGGCACGTATCTGAAGATAAATGGCTTGTCCTACTCGGACTGGGAGGACGAAGCGGACCAGTTGCGGCGGTTGGGTAATGGTCTGGGCACGGCGCGCAAACACCATGTGACACGGGCGCAGAAGCTGCTTGCCAGCCTTCAGGAGGAACTGGACGCGATCGATTGCGTGAGCCCGGGCCTCACCGGCTTCGATGCCATAAGGGTTGGGTGCGTTCGGGACCTGGTCGTCGCCATGCGGAGCAGCCTCGAGGAGACGCTGCGGCTGCTGCGGGAGCGAGTTCCAAAGCGAGCCAGTCGACCGCGGAAGACTGCGGCTGCCAGTTAGGCCCTCGCGGCATCCGCCGGCGAAGCCGAGCATGTCTTGAAGCCGAGCATGTCTTATTTAAGTGCGGGGGGCTCCTGATCGGCATAAAGTCTGTATGGACCGGACGAGCCGATGCCCTGCGGGCAAACTCGCTGCTTCCGGGCGTTTAGCAAGCGCACTGAGTTATGCCAGTCCACCAGCCGGTGGATGGTACTTCTGTGTTTGTGAAAAAGACATGTCAATTCAGCAGTTCCCTCGCACGGCCATAGTCGTGGAAACCAACTTTCTTGTCGCCTCGGTGATTGAATCGCCGCTGGCCAACGCCGGGTATCGGGTGCTGATTGCCACGGATCCGGCTGAGGCATTCACGTTGATGGGTGCCCATCAGGTGCATCTCGCCCTGATCGACTTCCGCCTGCACCATGGCGGGCCCGAAGGGCTCGTCGCCGAGCTGGATCGGCGCGGTATTCCTTTCATCATCTGCACCGCGGCCAGCGCGGAAGAGGTTTGCGAACATTTCCCCGATGCGCGCGTGATGCTGAAGCCATTCAGCGACCACGACCTGGTGGCGGCCGTTACCGCCCTGTTTTCCCCCGAAGGTCTCTACCAGGGGGCGTGAGGGGGAAATCGGCAGACGACGCATAGCCCGGGATCACGAGGGGGCTTTCGAAGTGGCTTGGTCCCGTGCAAGTGCCTCATCGAGCGTTGCCTTGGCGACCTGAAGGGCCTCGATCGTTCCACGCCCATCGGACAGCATGATCGTCGTCGTCACGCGAAATGCCGGGAAAGACACATCCAACGCCTCCCGATCGGTGACGACGGTGAAGGCTCCGGCCGGATGCGGCTGATCCAGCCCCGGAAGCAGGAACGGATGATGGAACGTCACGAGTTCCGAGGTGCTGGTCATTCCGCAGCCAGTCGGGTGACGACCTGGCCCTTACCGGTCTCGTCGTCCCAGACGATCTTCCACTTGCCGGACCTGCCCATGCGAACCAGTTCCTTGTCCAACCTCGGCGTATCTCCGAGCCGCAACTGCAGCGTACGCATCAAGCCCCCCGGCCCGGCCTCGTCGTAGATGCGGTCGAAATCGCTGCGCATGACCGCGGTCATTGCAGAGCCTCTCGACATCGCGTGATGGTCCAAGATTCGCGTGAAAAGCCGTCGGACAGCTTCAGCTCGTCAAAAGTCTCGCCGTGCGCCCGCTCGAGCCAGATCGATGTCCCGTCCGGAAGCCCGAGAAGCAATTTGCTGCCGGTCCGGTCAACCACCACTGCCGAAGTGCGGCTGTATTCGGGTGCCTCGATCGATAATTGGTCTCCGGTTCTGACCGCGACTTGCTGGGAACCGCCGGTGACTAGAACAACGGCTCCAGCGTGCAGCCGGGGAGCATTGGAGTAAGCATGATAGGTCGCCATCATCGGATTATCGCTGCCGAAGTGGGTACCTTGCGAGAACCCAGCAGGGAATTGCGTATCTGTTGGCGCCGCAACTCGACGCCTTCGATCAACGGTTCGGTGCCCTCGTGGATCGCGGCGAACCAGGACGGGCTGGCGCGAGGATGCCTCTGCAAGTGCTGGGAGAACAGCAACTCGGCGCGATAGTTGCCGAAGTGGCTGCGCTCCAGGGCGCGATTTAGATGTGTCATTGGAAGGTCCAGTCCGCCAAATCCGCTGTGCGGATGGATCCTGGGTCAGGGGGCGGGAGTGGGGACCAAGGACGCGGCACCTTGGCCGCATTCTCATGTGGTGCTTCGGCGAGCGAATAATAAGGGTCGATGTCGGTTCCGGTCGAACCCACCTGAGCAGTTCGGCACCGAATTTCGTGGCTGATGAGGACGAGCCACCTGTCTCCGAAGACGTGCGTTTTGCGGCGGCGGCGACGCAAATCGCGCGGGAGCGCTTCGCACCAGGTCGGGACGTTGCTTCACCAGTGAAGCACTCGGCCGTACTGAGCTTGCCGTCGACTGGGGCGCTGTGCCCTGCGAAGCTCTGTCGCAAATCTTTCTTAATTATGACAATGCGTTAGGCCGAAAGGTGTGCTTGTCTAAGCTTTAGAATCCCGGCAACTTGGGTTCACTACTTATCGTCGTAGTTTTGCGGATTTTGAGGCGGCATGTCTATTGGGGCGACCGGGCGCGGCTACGCTAATCGTGTCCGGAATCCTGGGATGGGCAAGCTGCTTGCGGGTGTTGGCTTGGCGGCGTTGCTCATGGCGTTGTCCACGGTGCCTGCCTCGGCCCAAGCCAATTGGACCGGCCTTTCAGGCAACGACTGGACAGTAGGGGGTAACTGGACGACCGCTGCCCCGCCCATTGCTGGTCAAACCGTCAACATCGGTGTTCTCGGTTCGCCGCCGCAGAGCGACGCCATCCTTGGCGTCAGTGGCGCGGTCAACGTCTCGGTAGGGGCCATGAGCGTCGGCAACAGCGGCGGAGTGGCCGGCAACCTGACGATCAGGAACGGTAGCACCCTCACCAGCACCGGCAACACGCGGATTGGGATATCTGCCACCGGCATCGGTACCGTGACCGTCACCGGACCGGGGTCACAATGGCTGGCCACGGCCGGCAATACGTTTTATGTCGGCTTTTTGGGCGTCGCCACGCTGAACATCGAGAACGGCGGCCAAGTTGTTACAGGGGCCGGCACCGCGCTTACCAACGGCGCCGCAGCTTCAGGCACGCTCAACATGAGCGGCGGCGGCGTACTGCAGACCCAGTCCTTGAAGGGCGGCCCAGGTACGGTCCACGCTAATTTCGACAATGGCATCCTGAAGGCCACGGCCGGCATGGCGACCTTCATCAACGGATTTGACGGCACCGAGCTGAACATCCTCGCGGGCGGGCTGACGATCGACACCGGCGCATTCGAGGTCGGAACCGATGCGACATCGGCCCTCACCGGCGTCGGCGGACTGACCAAGACCGGCACCGGCAAGCTCAATCTCGCAGCCAACAACACCTATGCCGGCGAGACACTGATCCAGGCAGGCACCCTTGCGCTGACCGGTGCGGGCACCATCAGCAATTCGAGCCGCGTCGTCGCGAACGGGACGTTCGATATTTCCACCATTGCCGCCGGCGGCACCAGCATTCAGAGCCTCGCCGGCAGCGGTGGCGTGACGCTCGACGCCAAGACGCTAACGATTACCAACGCCAGCGACACGTTCTCCGGAATTATCTCCGGCACCGGCGCGCTGACGCTCACCGGTGGAACGCAGACGCTGTCGGGCGCCAATACCTATAGCGGCGGCACGACGATCTCGGGCGGCACGCTTGCAGTGACGAGCGACGCTGCGCTGGGCGCTGTGGCTGGCGCGGTGACCTACAATGGCGGCGCGCTGCGCGCTTTGGCGAGCTTCGCGACGAACCGTACGATGAACTTCACCTCCGTCGGCGGCATCGATGTCGTTGCGGGCGCCGTGCTGACGGTGAACGGGCCGATGACCGGGGCTGGTGGGTTGACCAAGCTCGGCGAGGGAACCCTGTTGCAGAACTCAGTGACGGGCTATCTCGGCGGGACCATGGTAGCGGCGGGCACGTTGCAGGCGGGTGCGGCCGGTGTCTTCGCCGGCAGTTATGTGACTTTGGCGGATGGCACGCTCGACCTGAATGGCTTCGACCAGACGATCGTCAACCTCCAGAATAGCGGACGGTTGCGGCTCGGCGGCGCGCCGGGAACGATGCTGACGATGACCGGCGGGTATCTGGGAATGGACGGCATCGTCGAACTGAACGTCGCGCTCGGCGATGACACTTCGGCCACCGATCGCCTCGTGGTGAACGGCGACACCGGGGGCAACTCGTCGCTGGTCGTGACCAATGTCGGCGGCGCCGGTGCACAGACTGGCCCGGCAGGCATCAAGGTCGTCGATGTCCTCGGCGCATCGAACGGCACCTTCTCGCTCATCGGCGACTATGTGTTCGAGGGCGATCAGGCGGTGGTCGGCGGGGCTTATGCCTACAGGCTCTATAAGGGCACCGAGACCACGGCGGATGGCGACTGGTACCTGCGGTCCGAGATCATCGACGCGGGCCCGCTCTATGCGCCCACCGTGCCGCTTTACGAGAATTACGCCAACGTGCTGCAGGCCTTCAATGAGCTGGGCACCTTGCAGCAGCGCGTCGGCAGCCGCGAATGGCTGAATGGCGGGCAGGCCGGCGAGCAGGGCGCGGTTGCGCCCGACGCCATCTGGGCGCGCATGGATGCCTCGCAGGCGCATTTCGAGCCCGGCGTTTCGACCACGGGCGCGAGCTATGACGTGAGCACCTGGCGGCTGCAGGCCGGCATGGATGGTGTGCTGCAGCAGGGTGAGGCCGGCTCGCTCGTGGCCGGGCTGAATGCGCAGTTCGGCACGGTCGGCTCCGATATCGCCTCGCTCTATGGTGCGGGCTCGATCAACGCCCTGGGCTACGGCGTGGGCGGCACGCTCACCTGGTACGGCGCCGGCGGGTTCTATCTGGACGGGCAGGCGCAGGCGACCTGGTACTCGGCCGATATCGTCTCCGATGATACCGGGACGACGCTGGTCGAGGGGAACGATGCCTTTGGCTACGGGCTCAGCCTGGAAGCGGGCCAGAAGATCGGGCTCGACGCCAACTGGTCGCTGACGCCGCAGGCGCAGCTCAGCTACTCGGCAGTGCGCTTCAACGACTTCACCGACCAGTATGACGGCACGGTGTCGCTCAATAGCGGCGACACGCTGGTGGGCCGGCTTGGCCTCTCCGCCGACTACGAGGATGAGTGGCGGGATGCGTCCGGCGCGACCAACCGCACGCACCTCTATGGCGTGGCCAACCTCTACTACGACTTCCTCGATGGTACGTCGGTCGACGTGTCCGGGACCGAGTTCGTGTCGCAGAACCAGGGGCTGTGGGGCGGCGTTGGCGTCGGCGGCTCGATGAGCTGGGCCGACGAGCAGTACAGCGTCTTCGGCGAGGCCCTGGTGCGGGGCAGCGTGGAGGACTTTGGCGGCAACAATGCCGTGGGTGCGAAGGTCGGCTTCAGCGCAAGTGGTAGAGGCGGCGTCGCGGGTGCGACAGCCTGACCGGGGCCGTCGGAGCGATCTGACGGCCAGTTTTGCTTCTTCACGACTTCGTGATCGAAACGTCATGCATGGCCGGGCCGTCTCGCCAAGACGAGATTGTGGCAGGCTGAATGTATGCTGAACAACCGTCTCGCCAGCAAGTCAGCGTCGCTGCCATTTCGGGGCCGTACTTTGCCGCAGAGATGAACGGCAGATGAACGAGGCCTTTATTCAAGATTCAGCCAAAGTTCCCATTTATCGGGCCAGCACCAACCGAACCCGAACTGACCCCGATCGTTTCCGGAGACGCATGACCATGCACCTCGCGACCAAACTCGCCGCCGCCGTGCTCGCTACTATCTGCGCCACGGCCCCCCTCGCCGCCCTCGCCGCCGACCCGACAGGCACCTGGCAAGCCGATGACGGCAAGAGCCGTTACAAGATCACCCAATGTGGCAGCGGCGCCCTGTGCGCGCGCCTGATCTGGCTCCGCGACAAGGATGACCAGAACCGGCAGTACCTGAACCAGGTCATTGTCCAGGGCACGCAGGCCTCCGACAACAAGTGGACGGGCACCGTCAAGAACGCCGGCGACGTCTACTCCGGCACGATGGTCATGACCGGCGAGAACAGCCTCAAGGTCAACGGCTGCCAGGGCGTCTTCTGCCAGACGGTCAAACTCAGCCGCGTCTGAGGCGCTGCTTGAAATAGGCAGCCTTCAAGAACTGCCGAACTCGAAACCCGCGCCTCCGCCGGCGCGGGTTTTTTATTGTCAGTATGCCGGCGGGGCGGGGGGAGGGGGACAAACTCCACCGGTGTGCGGATGCGACTTCAAGACCGATGCGTCGAAGTCGACTGACCGAACAAGGTTCAGCGAGCCGTCAGCCTTGCAAGTGTGGGTTTGAGGATGGCGTCAAACAGGGCCGGGCTGTTCTGCGCCCGCGCCGACAGCATCGCGCCGTGAACGGTCGCCATGAACATCTCGGCTTCGACCTCTGCCGATGCCTCGATCGCGACAGTGCCCTGATCGGCGCCGCGCTCCATAGCCGCGGTCAGCCAGGACGACAGGAAACGGAAATACGCCGTCACCTCCAATGCCACCTCGGGCGGCAGAGCCGGTAGCTCGCAGGCGAGCAGAGCGCACACGCAAAACGGAATGCTCGCATCCTCGATGCACTTGGCCCAATTGCGGGCATAGGACCGGAGCAACTCCAGTGAATCGGGAACGTCACCAGCCAGTTGGGTAAGGCCAGTCTCCGCATCCTCGCGGTACCGCGTCACCAGCGTGCGGACGAGATCGACCTTGCTGGGGAAGTGATGATGGATGCTGGCTTTGCGTATCCCCACCACCGCGGAAATATCCGCATAGCTGAAGCCGCTATAGCCACCCGAGATGATGAAGCTGCGAGCAGACGCCAGGATTTGATCCGAAGTCGTGGACGTGTTTGTCATCTGGACCGCCTACCTTCTAGTAGGTCTGGATGTCAATCCCAGGGCGCAACCGATGGTCCGCGCAGCATGACAACGCTCTTCCGGCCGCCGCGTCGATTGACTCCTGTCGCCCTACCTTCTAGTAGGTAGTCAAAATGGAGATGTACCATGGCGAACCAGCCGCAAGACCAGTCCCTCCCTTTCGCTTCGAGCGACTGGCTGCGAACCTACTACTTCACCCGCGCGGCGGTTTCGATCGTCTGGATAACCCTGGCGTTCATAGTAGGGCGGGGTAATCCCGCGATCGCCGCGGTCCTGCTCGTCGCCTACCCCGCCTGGGACGCGCTTGCGAATTATCTCGACGCGAAGAACACTGGCGGGCTGCGTGCCAACCCGACCCAGGCGCTCAACCTCGTGGTGAGCGCCGTCGTCGCGGTCGCCGTCGCCTTCGCGCTGGGCGTCAGCATGAACGCCGTGCTGGTGGTCTTCGGCGTGTGGGCGATACTGAGTGGCTTGTTCCAGCTCGCAACGGCCGTCCGCCGCTGGAAGTCCGCTGGAGCGCAGTGGGTGATGATCCTCAGCGGAGCACAGTCAGCGCTGGCTGGCGGCTTTTTCATCCTGATGGCGGTCGCCCCCACGCCTGTCGACATCACGCCTATCGCTGGCTATGCGGGTTTCGGCGCATTCTACTTCCTTCTCTCGGCCATCTGGCTGACCGTCAAGCCGACCCGCCGTCGCTCGCCAGTTTTGAACTGACGGGCATCGAGCGTAGGCAGCCTTCACGAACTGCCGAGCTCGAAACCCGCGCCTCCGCCGGCGCGGGTTTTTTATTGCGAGTATGCGGGTGAGGGCAGGGCTGGGGGATAAGTGCACCGAGCCTGTGACCGGCAGAATGGCTGCGGGGCGAAGCAGTTGCGCTGTCCCACGCGACCCGCCAAAAGGGACCGGCAGTCGGGGAAGGGAAGATGGGCGTTCGAAACTACCTGATCGAAGGCGTTTCCGGCTCCGGCAAGACCACGGTGGCCGAAGAACTGCAGCGGCGTGGCTACCAAGTCATTCACGGTGACCGGCAATTCGCCTATTACGGCGATCCGGAGAGCGGCGAACCGCTGGACTGGCCGACCGGCAAGACTGAACAGGACACCGTGGACTGGGGCTACCAGCATTGGATCTGGCCGCTCGAGAAGGTGAGGCTGCTGATCGCCGATCAACGCGACGCGATGACCTTCTTCTGCGGCGGTTCGAGAAATCGCCGTCGCTTCATCGATCTGTTCGATGCCGTTTTCGTTCTTGAAGTCGATCCGGGCAGTTTGAACCGGCGGCTGGCCGCGCGACCTGAGGACGTATTCGGTGGCAAGCCAGTCGAACGGGAGCTGGCCTTGCGACTGCAGGCAACCAGAGAGGATGTTCCTGATAATGCGGTGAGCATCGACGCTACAGCGCCGATCGCCCACGTCGTCGATGAGATCCTGGCGAAGTGTCGATGAAGTGTGGATGGCGCTAGCCCCAGGCGACCGTCGCGATCGACACATTGAGGCCGGGGACCCGAACGGGGAGCTTGGCGCCCCGACGCGCCGGTCGGTCGACTGGAGTCTAGGCTAATTCATACTCCACGTGCACACCTTGCGCTCGAGCGTACGCAGCAAGCGACGCTTGGAAGTCGCGTCGAGAAACGTCCAACGCGGCATGCGGCAGTATGACGTACTTTATGCCAAGCACCCGATCGATGCCGTAGAGAAGCCTCGAGATGCGGGACCGTCGGATCAACCCATGGCCCTCTGGCGTGAGACGCAGAGTTAGGAATCTGTTGAAGCGAATCGTCCGCTCGCCGACGGACTGAACTTCGGACCAGGGGATAATCTTTGGCCCAAACCGTGAGACTCGAATTCCCGCGGGCGAGAGAACTATGCTGTCGACGGGCGACCTGAAAAAGCGCCAAACGCTCGTGGCAGCCAGGCCTCCGCATATGAGCAGACAGACCCATCCCCAAAATGGTTGGTCCCAGCCAGCGCTTCGATTGGGAACCCAGATCATCAGCGCACCGATGCCTGCGAGGGCAACGCACAAGGCAATGTTCCCGAGAACTCGCAAAGGGTTTTCCTCGAAGCGCAAGGCCTCGGATGTATTAGTTCCGTCGCTCACTTGTCCGCAGTCTGTGGAATCGACAAATAGGAGATGCAGCTTAGCGCAGCCTCCCCCATAGACTGCTGCAACCCAAATGAAATTTGAGAAGCTCCTCATACCCTCCGCGGAGCTCGGCGTCCGACTGGAAGTCATTGTTGCCAAGCCCGGCAACAAAGGTCCGTTTCCCGCGGTTGTGTTCAACCACGGCTCGACCGGAAGGGGGCAGAACAGGTCCCTCTATTCCAGAACGGTCGCTCCGGCCGTCATAGCAGGCTACTTCGTTGAGCAGGGATGGATGGCGGTGTTCCCGCAACGCCGGGGAGAGGGAAATCAGGCGGAGCATATGGTGAGGGGCTTGCCCCGGGCGGCTTCAATCATCAGGCGATAGGCGGCGTGGGCCACGTCCTTTTTCTTCGCGCTGGGATGGCGCTCGAGGACCATCGCGGTTGGGCGGTGCCGAAGGAGGACATGGATGTGGTCGCTCGGTCCAGCAACCTCTCGGTCGATGCTATTGCGTAGGCGGCCTACAGGGGCCTGTACAGACTCGATAGCCGTCCAGGGTATCTTAGTAGAGACAGCCGTCCGGTCCGCAAGGGCTGCCCTCATCCTCCTTACCGCCACCTTCGCCGCCACCTCTGCCGCCCGGGCTCTCGGAGCCAGAGTCGCTGCGGTCAATGTTGTCGCCGTTTTGCAGGATACCGCGCAGCGACACGGCGCCTCTGATGGCGTCGGGCGTCCCGGCTGTACAGCGGCGATCACCATGACAGATGATCGAGCAATAGTCGCCCTTACCATTGCAGTTGGGCTTCACGCACGAATAGCCAAAACCTTTCAAGTTCGTGAAATTTGCCTTTACACTGCTGCAAATGCTCTGCAACTGACCCTCGTGTGGGCCTTCCTGCATCGGCTTAATATCCAGCCCCAGAGACGCGCGCTCCGTCTTTTGCGACGAACTGCTGCTGGAATCGGTAGTTATCCAACATTCTGAAAAGTCCCTAAGGCAAATGTAGCACGCTGCTCCATCACAACACTCAGCAGCGCTGTCAGTTATTGTTGCTTCAGTGTCTTGCAGGCATATCCAGAATGCCATCTCAACCACGCTCATCTCCGGGATACCATCATCCTCAGCTGGCGTGGGTGTCGACAGTCCGATGAGCAGTATCAGGGATAAGAGCGACTTGAGCCACTGGAAACGTCTAGGTGTTGACATCTGTCCACCCACCAAACGTATTCGCCGCACTTTTCTTTAGCACATCCTGGAATATTCGAACAGATGCTGGAATCCCTGAGCCGACATGCGGCAAAGGAAATGTCCGTTTTGGGCCAGAAGCAGACCTTCGTGAAACGTCCGTTTCCCGCCAGAAGCGGACATCCATCACGAACCGTGGTTCATCGTCGCGCGCTTACGCCCTGCCTTCTCGGCTCGTAGCGCAGCACCACAGCGCCTGAGCTGAGTTCCAGGCGGTCGACGGGCTTCAACTCGATGTACCTGGAGAGCCCGGCGAACAACGTCGGTCCATGACCGGCAAGTCTGGGCTGCACTACGAATTCGTACTCATCGATCAGCCCCAGCCCCGCCAGCGCCAACCAGGGTATCTTAGTAGAGACAGCCGTCCGGTCCGCAAGGGCTGCCCTCATCCTCCTTACCGCCACCTTCGCCGCCACCTCCGCCGCCCGGGCTCTCGGAGCCAGAGTCGCTGCGGTCAATGTTGTCGCCGTTTTGCAGGATACCGCGCAGCGACACGGCGCCTCTGGATGGTCTCCGCCCCGGCCCCGGAGCGAAGGTTGGAAGTGCCTTGCTCCGCCGCGATTACGTCGCGTTGTTGCAGCAGCGTTCGCGAGTTAGTGGGGCAGTATGACCCGCAGCCGGTTGGCGACCTCAGCGATGATGTCGTCGACGGTCCGGTTAGCGTTAACCGTCGCCGCCATGCTGAGGAACATGACCGCCGAAACGATTTGTGCCAGCGCGGCCGCGTCCTCAGAACTGATGCGCCCGTCACGACGCATTACCGCTGCCACCTCCAGTTCAGTCTGAAGGGTGAGAGCAAGCGCGTCCCGATGATGCGGCTCTTCGGGGTCGCCGAAGACGAGTTCCCGCAGGTAGCTACGCCCGTTCTCGACATGGGTGCGGTTGCATTCGACGATCGGGCGGATGATGGCGATCAGCGCTTCGACCATCCCGGGAATGTTTTCCGCGTCGGCCCGGCCCTGTTCGAGCGCTTCGGCATAGCTCGAGTTCTGCACCATCAGGAACAGCTCGCTCTTGCTCTTGGCATAGAGGAACAGCGTTCCCGTCCCGATATCGGCCTTGTCGGCGATCTGCTGGGTCGTCACCGCCTCGACGCCGTACGCGTCGAAGAGTTGGCGTGCGGCGGCGATGATGCGTTCCAGCTTGTCCCGCTTGTTCCGCTCGCGGCGTCCGATCGGTTGGGCGTCGACTGGCATGCCTTGTCCTTCTCGAGTTCTCACCAGTTACTCCTGATAGTGCGGAAGGATGGCGCCGTCCCGCACAAAGGTCAGCGCCTCGGCGACCTGGTAGGCATGGACCGCGGAGGCGAAGCGGGCCAGTGAGGTCGAGAGGCCCGTGAGCTTGCGGCTCTCGAGGAACGCCTCCTGCTCGATTGCGTCGGCGAAGCCCAGCATCACCGAGGCGTGGAACCGCTGATCGGCCGGGTTGTCATGCGCAACGTTGGGCGTATCCCACAGGCTCTTGCTCCAGGGTAGGAAAGTCTGGGTTCTCAGTTCCTTCAGTGCTCCGGTGCCGGCGAGAGCGGGCGCCAGCTCATCGTTGATGAACTTCCGAAACGCGCCGCCGCTGACGCCGTCCCGCCGCCTGACATAAACGAGCACACGGGTGCCCACCTTCTCACCGGGTCGCGCCACATCGTACCAGCGGGACCAGTTCGGCAGACCCAGATAGAGCAGCGTGCGCCTGAACACGTTGATCTCGTCCTTGAATGCCAGCTTGTTCTGTTCGCGCCCGGCCAGCACCGAAAACACCGACTGGAACGCGACCTGGGCGACGCCGTCGATCTTCCGCCCGGCGGGGATCGCCGTCTCGACGCTCGGCGTCGCCGGCCACAGGCCCGGGTTTGTCGCCGCAAGGTGGACTTGCAGGTACTCATCCAAGCCCGGAGCGGCGGAGATGATCTTGGAATGCGGGCCCTTCCAGTAGTTCATTCCAGTTTCACGGGGCTGATCGGCGCGCATCCACAACAGGATCGATGACGAGAAGCGCTTCCTGAATGTCGTGCTCATCTTCTCTTCCCCCTCAGCGATCGAGGAACTGGACGGCGACAGGGGCGAACTTCTCGTGGAACTGGAAGATACCGCCATGGCCCGAGTCCGGGTAGATGATCAGCTCCGATCCCTTGATGCGGCGGTGCAGGTCCGTCGAGAGAATCGAGGGCACCATCCGGTCATTGTCGCCATTGGCGATCAGCGTGGGCTGGGCGATCTGCGAGAGGTCAGCCGGGGCCGAGCGCCCCCACTTCGCAATCGCCTTGAGCTGCGTACCGAACGCCTTGAGCGTCACGGGTACGTCGCGGTCCCTCGTACGCTCCTTCAGCCGGTTGACGAAGGCGCGTGCCGCGGGCTTGCCGCTGGCGTTGCGGTTGAAGAACAGGAACTCCTTCGGGTCCGACCGAGTCACGGTGGCGCGGAGGATGTCGAAATAGGTGACGCCCGCGACCTTGTCGATGTCCTTGCCGCCGGCAGGGCCGGTGCCGGTGAGGATGAGCTTGCGGACGAGGTCGGGGTGCTTGACCACGAGGGCCTGCGCCACCATCCCGCCGAGCGAGAACGAGAAGATATCGATCTTTTCGAAGCCGAGCGCCTTGATGAAGGTAAAGGCATCATCCGCCATCGCCTCGATGCTGTCCGGCACCTGGCCGGTGGAGGCGCCAAGGCCCCGATTGTCGAAGGTGACGACATGGTGGCCTTTCGCGATCGGATCGATGATGCGCGGGTCCCAGTTGTCGAGGTTGGCGGCGAGGTGGACAAAGAAGACGACCGGAACCCCGCCCTTCGGTCCCAGCTCGCGGTAGGCGTAGGTGACGCCGCCGGCCGTGATCGTGCGCGCCGGGGCGTCCTTGTAGGCAATGATGGTGGTGTCGTTCGGGTGGAAGTGGGCGTTCATGGTGAGCTCCTCGGTGGATGACGTCAGGTAAATTTCAGACTGTCATCATTGATGATTGAGATCAAATATGAACGCATTCAGTTTTTGTCAAGTGAGACCGATCGACGACGTCGAGACGAGCGCGGCAGATTAAGAAAGCCCGGACGCGGACGAGCTGGCGATCGAAGCTAGGAACGACTGGCGAATGCAGTGTCTGTCCATGCTGGCGGCGAGGCATAGCCGCGGGCCGCTACGGCCGGCGAAGGGAGCTCTTGGCTCGGTCAAGCAGCGTTCCGGATGGCCGCTGTGGGCCATAAGCAGACCTTCGTCCGCTACGCTAGAAGCGGGCATCGTCTCCGGCGCGAACCGTGGTTCATCGTCGGGTGCTCACCCACTACCTTCTCGGCTCGTAGCGTAGCGCCACGGCGCCTGAGCTGAGTTCCAGGCGGTCGACGGGCTTCAACTCGATGTACTTGGAGAGTCCGGCGAACAACGTCGGTCCATGACCGGCAAGTCTGGGCTGCACCACGAATTCGTACTCATCGATCAGCCCCAGCTCCGCCAGCGCCAACGGAAGCTTCACGCCCCCCGTGAGCAGCGCCTTGCCCGGTTGCTGCTTGAGCGCCCGGACGGCCTCGGCCAGGTCTCCGCTCAGGAGCTCGGCGTTCCAGTCGACCCGGTCGAGCGTGCTCGAAACGACATACTTCTTCATCGCGTCGATGGTGCGTGCGAAAGGCTCCGTCCAGTCGGGCGGCGTGCTGGTCCGCGCCGCCAGGCGCCACGCGCCTTCCATCATTCCGTAGGTGACGCGACCGAAGAGCAGGGCGTCGGCTCGGCCGAGGCTTTCAGTGGCGTGGAGATGTGTTGCACGCAGTTGCTCCTGCTGCAGTGCCTCGTCCGCCGGGATGGCGTTGTGGTCGACGCACCCGTCGAGCGTCACGTTGATGGAGTAGAGAAGAGGGCGCATTACGGTCGTTGCTCCGTTGTCGCTCGTGCCGCGATGGCCAGGTCGAAGCGTTGCAGCTGGCTGGTCAGTCCGACGATTGCGCCGCGTGTCATCTCGGGGTCCGGGTGACGATCGGCCGTCAGGATCATCCGAACCTGCCCGGTCTCGGCGCGGAGCTCGACCGCCATGTCGTAGGGATACGACTCGACGCCAGGGACGAAGTCGATGTCGAAGCGAATGCGCAGCTTACGGTGGCGCTCGATCTCCAGGAACCGACCGCTTACCCAGACTGACAGCGGCCTGTCGAGGTTCGCGAGGTAGGCGACTTGCTCAGTACCCACCGCGGTCATCACGTGATCGAACGCACCGCCGACCCACAGCTCGAGGATCGACACCTCGAAGCGCATTCCCTCGGGGGCGAACCACTCCTCGAGCCCTTCCTTCGTCGTCCACAGCGCCCAGACGTCCTCGATCGATGCGTTGTAGACCCGCTCGAACCTGATGGTCTCCGCACCGAGCTCTCTGGCGTGCGCCATCACTTCTTCCCCTCGGGTTGCCGCGAGCTGCGCCTAGCCAGGGCTGCGTCGAAGCGATCGAGCCGGCTCTCCCAAAGCTTGCGATAGCTCCCAACCCAGTCGTCGATCGCCTGGAACGGCTCGGGTCGGAGCGAATAGAGGCGCCTCGCCCCATCAGGCCTCATCGTGACGAAGCCAGCTTCGCCGAGGATCCGCAGGTGCCGCGAAACGCCGGACTGATCGATGTCCACGGCGCGAACGAGGTCACCCACAGCCTGCTCGCCGCCTGCCAGCGCTTCGACGATGCGAAGCCGCGTAGGATCGGCCAATGTCTGGAATACGCTTTGTTGCATCATGATGCATATGTATCGTCGTGCATATTCTTAGTCAAGGCGCGCCCAGCGCCATCAGCGGGGCCGTCTAGCGTGTTGACTCAGGTGGCCAACCTTTGGGGGCATTCGGTGTCCAGGGCCCCTCGATGATCGTGGCCTCCTGGTCGCCGAGCCAGCGGGGCATGGTGATGCAGAGGAACTCGAGCGGGTCGGTGCCGGTGCAGCGATACTGGAAGGCGGTTCCGACCGGGATGTCGATGGATACGCCAGCCTTTAGGTCGGTCGTCTCCTCACCGGTGCCGTCGCGCCGTCAGATCTGCCCCTCGCCCGAGAGAACGTGCCAGAACTCGCTCACGGTGGCGTGGACGGTGGCCCGATTGACCTGACCCGGTGGGACGGTGGAGTGGATCATGTCGCCCGTGTCGCCGCCGATCAGGTAGCGGACCTCTGCCCCGGCGGGCGATCGGGCATGCGGGGCCGGTGGAAACGGGCGGGTCTGCATGATGAACCTCCTCCTGACCATACGACATCCGGCGCGCCTGGGTGAAGAGATGGTTCGGAGGGCAGTTCGTAGCGTTATGGCCCTGCTGACACCCCACGCCGCTTCTGGGCGTGGGGTGCGGGTGCTTTACTCCGCCGCCTGCGGGACGGCGCTCGGGACGCTGCGGCTGGCGCGGGGGCCGGACGCGGCGATCAGGGTCGTGACCACGGCCAGCAGTGCGACGAATGTGCCGCCGGCGATGTAGGGCTCCCAGTTGAAGCCGGGGGCGGCGGTGAAGATGGCGGAGACCGCCGCCAAGACGATGCCGCCGCCGATCTGGAACGAGGCGAACAAGAGGCCCGAGGCGAGGCCGGACTTGTCGTCTTCGACGTCCGAGAGGGCCGCGACCTGCACCGAGGGATAGGTGGCGGCGTAGCCGAGGCCGAGCAGCAGCTGCGAGATGATCACCAGGGTGATCGGATCGAAGCGGCCGATGGCCAGCACCCAGAAGATGTAGCCGGCAGCCTGCAGCGCGACGCCGCCGGCCATCAGCCGCGTGGTGCCCTTGCGCTGGGCGAGGCCGGCCAGACGCGGGGCGAGGAACATGACGCAGGCGCCCCCGAGCGCGAAGCTGAAGCCGGTGGCGAAGGCCGACCAGCCATAGACGTGCTGGTAGTAGAGCGTGGCGAGGAACTGGAAGCCGACATAGACGCCTTGGAACAGCGCGGCGACGATGTTGGCGTGGCTGAGCTTGCGCCGCTTGAAGATCGAGAGCGGCACCATCGGATCGTGATGGCGGGCCTCGACGATGAGGAAGATGACGATCAGGGCCACGGAGGCGGCGAGCGGGCCCCAAGTGAGGGGGGCGGCGAAGCCGGCGGCCGAGGCATTGGTGACGCCGAAGACGAAGAGCAACAGGCCCGGGGTGATGGTGATGGCGCCGGCCCAGTCGAACGAGGCGCGCGACTTGCCGCTCTTCTGATCGGGCGGGAGGACGAACGGCGCGATGAACAGGACGAGCAGGGCGACCGGCCCGGCCATCACCAGCGTGGCGCGCCAGCTGAACACGGTGACCGCGCCACCCAGCACCATGCCGAGGACGAAGCCGGCCGCGCCGGTGGAGGCGAAGAGCCCGAGCGCCTTGGCGCGGGCCTGGCCTTCGCCGAACACGTTGAGCAGCAGCGCGAGGGCGGCCGGCGCGGTGAAGGCGGCGGCGATGCCCTTGATCAAGCGGGCGGCGATCAGGGTCGGGCCCGAATCGACGAAGGCGCCGGCGATGGACGCCGCGGCGAAGATGCCGAGCGCCCAGAGGAAGACGCGGCGGTGGCCGAAGATATCGGCGACGCGGCCGCCGAGCAGCAGGAAGCCGCCATAGCCGAGCACATAGGCGCTTACCGCCCATTGCAGCACGTTGGGCTGAAGCCCGAGTTCGGCCTGGATAGCGGGGAGGGCGACGCCGATGGTCGAAACGTCCATGGCGTCGAGGAAGTTGGCGGCGCAGAGCAGGAACAGAGCCAGCCCGGCGACACCTCCAATCTTGGTGGTGGTCATCGAAATTATCCCTTTCGCTATGCCGGCGTCGCGAAGGGAGGTTCGCGCCGGACGGCAGAGGCAGCGGAACCTGACGATCTGCCATCCATATTGCAAATTGATAGTGATCATGCGAGGTATCACTGGCAATGATGAATGACACCGCCCTCCGCAAGATCGACCTGAACCTGCTGCTGGCCTTCTCGGTGCTGATGCAGGAACGCAACGTGAGCCGTGCCGCCGAACGGCTGCTGCTGGGGCAGCCGGGGCTCTCGGCTGCGCTGAAGCGGCTGCGCGAGGCGCTGGACGATGAGCTGTTCGTGCGCGTCGGGCGCGGACTGCAGCCGACGCCGCGGGCGCTCGAGATCGCGCCGGCGATCGAGGATGCGCTGGGTTCGATCGAGCGGGCGATACGGGTGCCGGAGGCGTTTGATCCACGGAGCTTCGAGGGCACGTTCCGCATCGGCATGTGCGATAACCTCGAGACGGCGTTCTTCGGGCCACTGGCGGCGCGGATCCGGCGCGAGGCGCCCGGGGCGAGGCTGGTGTCGGTGGCGGCGCACAGCCATCACCCGGGGCAACAGCTCGACGATGGGGATTTCGACCTCAGCGTGTCGGTGCACCCTGAGCCGGCGTCGTGGCACATCCGCCAGCCGCTGTTCAACCAATCCTCGATTTCGATCTACGACCCGCACCAGCTGAAGCTGAAGGCGCCGCTGAGCCTCGAGGATTTCACCCGCGAGGCGCATATCGCGGTGTCGTTCGAGGGCGACATGATGGGCGATGTCGACGCGGCGCTGAAGAAGGTCGGCCGCAGCCGCTCGGTGGTGGCGACGGTGCCGCGGTTTTCGGCGTTGCCGACGGCGCTGAGCGCCATGCCGGCGATCGCCACGATCCCTGAGTCGATTGCGCGCTGCATGGCGACGCTGCATGGGCTGGCGATTTCGGCGCCGCCGGTGGCGCTGGAAGCGGCGCCGGTGTCGCTGCTGTACCGGCGCGTGGACCGGGCGGATGGGCGGGCGCAGTGGTTCAGGCGGGTGTTCGTCGAAGTGGCCGCGGAGGCGCTGCAGGCGAGTGGGTGTAGTTGCGGGATCATGCAGGCGGCTTGAGGCCTTCGCTCGGACTTACTTGGAGGGATCGAATGACCAACACCGTGCATGAACTCCGCCTCGTCATCACCGTCGACGATTTCGAGCGGGCGGTGGCGTTCTGGCGGGACACCATGGGGCTGAAGGAGCAGATCTCGGTCGGGGACGACGACGGGCATGTGGCGATCCTCGGGGCAGGGATCGCGACGCTCGAGATCAGCGACCGGAAGCACGCCGAGTTCATCGACAAGATCGAGGTGGGCAGGGCGATGGGCGGGCAGTTCCGCGTGGCGCTGCGCTTCGACGATGTGCCTGCCGCGACCGACATGCTGGAGGCGGCGGGGGCCAAGGTGCTGGGTACGCCGCGGCCGACTCCGTTCAGGTCGACCAACTCGCGGTTGGAGGCGCCAGACGGGGTGCAGTTGACGCTGTTTGATGCGGAGTGATGCTGTAGAATTTCCAGCGAAATCAATCACTTATCATTTTCTTTCGCCCATCGAATCCCCGCGTCACGGTGGGCGGGTATAGTTCAGCTACGGTCGGAGAAGTGGGGCTGGAGCCGGGGGCGGGGTTCGGTGCGGTCCGACTGGGTGAATTCGTAGCCGTCGCGAATGTGGGCGTTGAAATAGCGACCCTTGGACGGTGAGTGCCGGAGCGCGTCGTACACGACCGCCGGCACCTCGAAATAATCGTAGCGGCGGCCTGAGGGGCGGAACCAGACGCTGAGCGTCTGGGTCTCCGGGTCGTACGCCATATCGGCGATCACGGTGGATGGCATGGGTGCCTCCTCGGTCGCGGGATCAACGAGCCATTGGAGAGACGGTTGCCTTCGGACGAACAGATCCCCTGGGAGGTGGTTCGGCTGCAGGTGAAGCTGGGCGAGCTGACGCGCAACCGGATCTGCGCTGAGCACCGCATCACGCCGCAGCGGCTGGCGCGGCACATCAGGGAGAAGAAGTGGGATGTCGAAGTCGATACCGGCGAGCTGGACCGCAGGATCATCGTCGGCAAGCTCATGCTCGCTGTCGAACTTGAGATCGACCGCATCGTGGAGAACAGAATGAGCGACAGCGATGGGACGCGCGAAACGGCTCTGCTGGGTCGGCTGACGACGACGCTCGACCGGCTGATCGCGCTCGAGACAAGAGTGAGGGGCAAGCCGCCGACACCGAAACAGAGCAAGGAGATGACGGAACTCCGCTCCAAGATCGCAAAGCGGCTGGATGCTCTCAAAGTCAGTTAGGGCGCTGCTGGCAGCGATCGAAGACGACGAGCTCGGCACTTTCGCCCACGACTGGGAATTCTGGAGCCGCGACGAGCAGAAGCTGCCGCCCGGCGACTGGAACACCTGGCTGCTGATGGGTGGGCGCGGCTCGGGCAAGACCATGACCGGCGCCGAATGGGTGCGCAGTCTGGCGGCGCAACAGATCGGGCCGATCGCCATCGTCGGCGAGACGATAACCGAGGCGCTGCAAATAATGGTGCGCGGCGACAGCGGGATCATGAAGGTGACGCCGCAGGACGAGCGGCCAATCATCCGGGGCCACACGCTGCTGTGGCCTGGTGGTGTCGAGGGCATGTTGCTGGGCGCGTCGGACCCGGAGCGGTTTCGCGGCCCGCAGTTTGCGGCGGCCTGGTGCGACGAGATCGGCAAATGGCCCAACGCCGAGGCGGCCTGGGACATGCTGCAGTTCGGGCTGCGGGTGGGCGACCGGCCGCGACAGGTGGCGACCACCACGCCGCGGACAACGCCACTGATCCGGCGATTGATCGCGGAGCCGCTGACCGTGGTGACGCGGATGGCGACGCGGCAGAACGAGGACAATCTGGCCAAGGCGTTCCTGAAGGCGATCGTCGCCCGCTACGAGAACACGGTTCTCGGGCGGCAGGAGCTCGAGGGTGAGCTGATCGAGGATCGGCCGGATGCGCTTTGGTCGCGGTCGGTGTTTCGGGTGGCGGAGGATGGGCCGCTGGAGCGGATCGTGGTGGCGGTGGATCCGCCGGTGAGCGGGCATAAGCGCTCGGATGCATGCGGGATCGTGGTGGCTGGGCGAGCCGGCGAGAGGGCGGCGGTGCTGGCGGATATGAGCTTTGCGCCGGCGGCGCCCGATGCCTGGGCGCGGCGGGCGGTGGCAGCGTACCATGAATATGGGGCGGACTGCATCGTCGCTGAGGTGAACCAGGGCGGCGACATGGTGAAGGCGGTGATCGCGCAGGAGGACGCCAACGTGCCGGTGCGCGAAGTGCGGGCGAGCCGCGGCAAATGGGTGCGGGCCGAGCCGGTGGCGGCGCTCTATGCCAATGGCCGGGTGGCGCATCGGCCGGGGCTGACGGCGCTCGAGGACGAGATGTGCGCGTTCGGCGCGGACGGGCTGGCGGAGGGTCATTCGCCGGACCGTGTGGACGCGCTGGTATGGGCGCTGACGGAACTGATGCCGGTGGTGGCGGTGCCGCGGGTGCGGAGCCTCTGAGGGAACCACACGCACGGAGGTCATTCCCGCGAAAGCGGGAACCTCTGTTTTGGTGCGGCAGGCGAGATCGCAAACCGAGGTCCCCGCTTTCGCGGGAATGACCCGGTGGGTGGGGAGGCGGAGTGCCTCACCAAGGAAATTCAAGGGAACAACAATGCCCAACTGGTTCACCCGTCTTGGCGGGGCGATGGCGGCCGAGCGGAAGTCCGGCGGGCCGCAGAGTTTGATGACGCTGACGGCGCTGGGGGATGCCAGCTGGAGCCGGCGGGGGTTCGTGAGTCTGGCGAACGCCGGATACGCCAGGAACCCGGTGGTGCATCGCTGCGTGCGGATGATTGCCGAGGCGGCGAACCGGGTGCCGCTGAAGGCGGAGGAGGGCGGGCGGCGGTTGAGCGAGCATCCCGTGCTCGGGCTGCTTGGGCGGCCGAACCCGCGGCAATCGGGCGGCGAGCTGCTGGAGGCGGTGTATGCCTACCTGCAGACGGCGGGGAATGCCTATCTCGCGGCCGGGATCGTCGATGGGGCGGTGCGCGAGCTGCACCTGCTGCGGCCCGACCGGGTGAAGGTGGTGCTGGGGCGGGATGGTTATCCGGCGGCCTATGCCTACACCGCAGGCGGGCGGACAGTGGAGCTGCGGCTCGACAGCAAGCCCGTGGCGGGGGTGCTGCACCTGGCGCTGTTCCATCCGCTCGACGACCATTACGGCATGGCGCCACTCGAGGCGGCGGCGCAGAGCCTCGATATCCACAACGCGGCGGCCGAGTGGAACAAGGCGCTGCTCGACAACGCGGCGCGGCCGAGCGGGGCGCTGGTCTATTCGGCTGGCGGCGGCACGCTGACCGAGGCGCAGTTCACCCGGCTGAAGGACGAGCTGGAGGCGGGGTTCCAGGGCGCAAAGAACGCCGGCCGGCCGATGGTGCTGGAGGGCGGGCTCGACTGGAAGGCGATGGCGCTGACCCCGGCCGAGATGGATTTCATCGAGCTGAAGCACTCGGCGGCACGTGAGATCGCGCTGGCCTTCGGCGTGCCGCCGATGCTGCTGGGGATACCGGGCGACAACACCTACGCCAACTACGCGGAGGCCAACCGGGCATTCTGGCGCGGCACGGTGATCCCGCTGGTGCGGCGCGTGGCGGACGATTTGAGCTTCTGGCTGGCACCGGGGTTCGGCGGGGTGACACTGGTGCCGGACCTGGATGGGGTGGAGGCACTGGCCGAGGACCGCGCGGCGCTGTGGGCGCGGGTGGGTGGCGCGAATTTCCTCAGTGATGAGGAGAAGCGGGCGATGTTGGGGATCGGTTAGCCGATTACTCCAGCTCCTTGACCGAGATATCCACGTCGAGATCGGGCCAGCGGATGCCGGTGCCGCCTTCGGTGAAGCGCCAGTTGAGGCGGGCGGCGGGTGGGCCGTCGCGGAGGCGAGGGTATTGCGCGAGCGGGGCGATCAGTTCGCGGCCGTCTTCGAGTTTCACTTCAAGCGTGGCGGTGCCGAAGCGGACGTCGATAGCCCGGGAGCCGGGGTCGGTTGTCGTGCTCATTGGTCCTCCTCCTCAGAGCATGCGGGGAGGAGCGTAGCTGCGTTCTCGTGGGGGGAGAAGGTGGGAAACGCGGCTGTCCCGCCCATCACAGATGTCATCCCGGCGAAGGCCGGGATCCAACTCTCGGCTGGCTCAAGCGGCGGCATGGGTCCCAGCTTTCGCTGGGATGACAGCCGGTGCTGGGGCGCGGCCGAGCACTACACCAAACTAGGAGGCCATCATGGACGAGCTCACCAAATCGATCGTGACGCGGGGGGACCTGGCGCATCTGGCGCTGTTTCTTTGGGCGACCGGGGCGACGGGGTTGCTCGTCTGGACGCTGAAGGAATTGGTGGCCGCCAATCGCCGGTTCAACGACTTCGTCAAAGAGATTTCGACGCTGAATCAATTGTTCCGCCGGGAGAAATAAGCCTATGGGCGCAAAGGGCAATTCTACGGATAAGCACATGGCCGGAGAGGTGTTCCGGCAGTTTGCCTGGCACCTGGCCGGCACGCTGGCGAAGCCGGTTAGGCGAGCGGTGAAGCCGCGGCCTGCGGCGGGGCCGAAACCGTGAGCGGGACGATCCCGATCGACGAGCGCGGGCGGTTCGCGGGGTATGCGAGCGTGTTCGGGCGGCTCGACGATGCGGGCGACCTGGTGATGCCGGGGGCATTCGCCAAATCGCTGGCGCGGCGCGGCGCGGCAAAGCTTCGGATGCTGTTCCAGCACGACCCGAAGGAGCCGGTGGGCATCTGGGACGTGGCGCGCGAGGACGGGTTCGGGCTGTGGGTCGAGGGGCGGCTGGTGCCGGGGGTGCCGCGGGCCGATGCGTTGCGGCGGTTGATTGAGCGGCGAGCGATCGATGGATTGTCGATCGGCTTTCGCACCGAACGGGCGACGCGCGAGGCGCGGGGTGGGCACCGCAAACTGTGGGCGATCGACCTGTGGGAGATCTCGATCGTGACGTTTCCGATGCTGGCGGACGCCCGCATTTCGCCCGGTGCGGCTGGGCATGACCGGTCGCTGCGCGCGGCCATTTCGCTTCTGAAGCAATAGAGGAAAATCGATGACCGATATGACCGAGCGCCTTGAAATCAAGGCGAGCGCTGGGGATTCCGACGGCATGTTCTCGGAGTTCATGAGCGCCTTCGAGGAGTTCAAGCGCACCAATGACGGGCGGCTGCAGGAACTCGAAAAGCGCGGCGCGACCGATGCGCTGACCGAGGAGAAGCTGGGGCGGCTGAACCAGGCGCTCGATGGCGCCAAGGCCGCAATGGAGCGGCTGAGCCTCGAGAAGGCGCGGCCGGCGCTGGAGGCGGGGCGGCCCGACCTCGGCGACGAGTACAAGGACGCGTTCTCGGCCTATGTGAAGCGCGGCGAGGAGAAGGCGCTGTCGATCGGCTCGAACCCGGATGGCGGCTACCTGGTGCCGGCGGAAACCGAGAGCGAGATCACGCGGCGGCTGACGGCGGTGTCGCCGATCCGCGCCATCGCTTCGGTGCGGAACGTGTCGTCGACCGTGTACAAGAAGCCGGTGACGCTGGCCGGGCCGGCGGTGGGCTGGGTGGCGGAGACCGCAAGTCGTCCGCAGACCAATTCGCAGACCATCGACCTCATCGATTTCCCCACGGCCGAGCTCTACGCCATGCCGGCGGCGACTTCGGCGTTTCTCGATGATGCGGCGGTGGATGTCGGCCAGTGGATCGCCGACGAGGTGAACGCGGCGTTCGCCGAGCAGGAGACGGCGGCCTTCGTCAACGGCAGCGGCACCAACAAGCCCAAGGGGTTCCTGACGGAAACGCTGGTGGCCGAGAGCGCCTGGGCCTGGGATAAGCTCGGCTACATCGCGACGGGCGTGTCGGGGGCGTGGCCGTCGGGTGATGCCAGCGATGTGCTGATCGACCTGGTCTACGCGCTGAAGGCCGGCTACCGGCAGAACGCCAGCTGGGTGATGAACCGCAAGACCCAGGCGGCGGTGCGGAAGCTCAAGGACGCGGACGGCAACTATTTGTGGTCGCCGGGGGCGGCGGCGGGCGCCAAGGCGACGCTGCTCGGGTTCGACCTGGTGGAGGCCGAGGACATGCCGGATGTGGCGGCCGCGGCGACGCCGATTGCGTTCGGCGACTTCCGGCGCGGGTATCTGGTGGTGGATCGCACGGGCGTGAATGTGCTGAGGGATCCGTATTCGGCCAAGCCGTATGTGCTGTTTTACACGACGAAGCGGGTGGGCGGCGGCGTGCAGGACTTTGACGCGATCAAGCTGCTCAAATTTGCGGTGAGCTGATCGGCCGAAGGCCGCAAGGAGCGCCGCGGGCGCTCCTTTTCTCTTCATTTCCAAGGACATCCGATGATTTCCTATCTTCTCGCGGGACCCGCGGAGGAGCCGGTTTCGCTTGTCGAGGCCAAGGCTTTCCTACGGCTCGATGCCGGCGCCGAGGATGCGCTGGTGACGACGCTAATCGCGGCGGCGCGACTGCATGTCGAGGGCACCACTGGGCGGGCGCTGGTGCGGCAGAGCTGGCGGGCGGTGCTCGATGCCTGGCCGGTGGAGCGCGTGGCGCGGTTGCCGGTGGCGCCGCTGATCGAACTCACCGAGATCCGGGTGTTCGACGAGCAGGACGACGAGCACGTGATTCCGCTCGGGCAGTTCCAGGCCGAGACCGGGGTGGCGCCGGCGCGGTTGCTGCTGCCGGTGACGGTGAGCGGCATGCCGGTGCTGCGTGAGCGGCTGGGGATCGAGATCGACTATGTCGCCGGCTTTGGCGAGGCGGCCGATGTGCCTGATGACCTGAAGCAGGCGGTGCTGGCGCTGGTGGCGCATTGGTTCGAGCACCGCGATGCGGTGGCGGACGCCGTGATGCCGGCAGGGTTCGAGCGGCTGGTAGCGGGCTACCGGCAGGTGCGGCTGTGAGCGAGGCGGCGCCGGCGGTGGGGAGCCTCACCGATCGGGTGTCGCTGCAGCGGCGCGAGACTACCGGCGAGGACGAGGGCGGGCACGCGGTGCTGTTCGTGCCGGTGACGGCGCTATGGGCCCGGGTACGGGCGCTGAGTGGGCGGCAGGTCACCGAGGCCGACGCGCGCGGGGTGGCGGTGAGCCACTCGGTGGTGCTGCGGTTTCGGAGCGACGTGAAGACCGGGGACCGGTTCGGCTATCGCGGGCGGTGGCTGAGCGTGGTTTCGGCGGCGGACCTCAACGGGCGGCGGGCCTGGCTGAGCTGTGCCTGTGTTGAGACGGGGGTGGTGGGGTGATGCATCCGATCGTCGAACTGCAGGCTGCGCTGGTGGCTGCGCTCAAGGCCGATCCAGATCTCGGGGCCGTCGGCGTCTTCGATGCGCCATCGCAAGGCGCGACCCCGCCATACGTCGCCATTGCCCGCCATGATCTGCTGCCGCGCGATGGGGACGTCGCGCCCGGGCATGAGCATCGGGTGACGCTGCACGTTTGGGCGGGGCAGCCGAGCCGGCGGGCGGCGCTGGCGACTGCCGAGCGCGTCGTGGCGGTAGCCGAGGGGCTGTCGCCCGCTGCGATCCGCGTGACGCATCGGCAGCACGAGCGGACCGATACGGCGATTGATGCTGACACCGGGCAGGCCCGGGCGGCGGTGGCGTTTCGCTTCTTTTCCGAACCCATTTGAGGAGGACCTGACATGGCGGCCCAGAGCGGCAAGGACATGCTTTTGAAGCTCGACCAGACCGGGTCGGGCAGTTTTGCGACGGTGGCGGGGCTGCGCTCGCGGAGCCTCGCGTTTAACGCGGCGGCGATCGATGTGACCGATGCCGAGAGCGCCGGGCGGTGGCGCGAACTGCTGGCCGGCGGCGGCATCAAGCGAGCGGCAGTGGCAGGGTCGGGGATATTCAAGGACCAGGCGTCGGACGCGACGATCCGGGCGCTGTTCTTCGCCGGGACGATCCGCAACTGGCAGCTGATCCTGCCCGATTTCGGCACGGTCGAGGGGCCGTTCCAGATCGTGGCGCTGGAGTTCTCGGCCGACCATGCCGGCGAGGTGACGTTCGAACTGGCGCTGGAGAGCGCCGGGCAACTGAGCTTTGCGGTGGCGTGATGGCGAACGCACAGAGGGGTGAAATCTCGGCCGTGTTCGAGGGCGAAGAGCGGGTGCTTTGCCTGACGCTGGGAGCGCTGGCGGAACTCGAGGCGCGGTTGCAGGCGGGGGATTTGGTCGGGTTGAGCGAACGGTTCAGCTCGGGGCGGGTTTCGGCGCGGGACTTGACCGCGATCATCGGGGCGGGGCTGCGCGGCGGCGGCAACGCGGTGACCGATGACGACCTGGCGCGGATGGCGATCGAGGGCGGGCTGAAGGGCGCGGCGGAGATTGCGGCGCGGCTGCTTCGCGCGACATTCGGGGAGGCGGCATGAGGGCGTTTCCGTGGACTGAGGCGATGCAGCTGGGCTTCGGGGTGCTGAAGCTGAGCTCGAAGGAGTTTTGGGGGCTGACGCCGCGCGAGCTCGCGGCGGCGTTCGAGGCGACCAGCGGGCGGGCGCGGGGCGGGGCACCGGGGCGCGAGGTACTCGGCCGGCTGATGTCGGCGTTTCCCGATGAGGTGAGGTGATGGCGGACGCGTTTGGATCGAGCGTCGAAGCGCTTGGTGATGTGTCGCTGGAACTGGAGCGGATCGGCGACCTGGCCGATGGGGTGGGGCGCTCGCTGAGCCGGGCGTTTCGCGGCGCGGTGCTCGACGGCAAATCGCTGAAATCAGTGCTGGGCGAGGTGGCGCGGAGCTTTGCCGACATCGCGCTGAAGGCGGCGTTTCAGCCGATCGGTAACCTCGTCAGCGGGGCGATCGAGAGCCTGTTCCAGGCCACCAACCCGGCAGTGACGCCGTTCGCCAAGGGCGGCGTGCTGGGGAGCCCGACGTATTTTCCGCTCGGGCGCGGGCTGGGGCTGGCGGGCGAGGCCGGGGCCGAGGCGATCCTGCCGCTGGCACGCGGGAGCGACGGGCGGCTGGGCGTGGCGAGTGGCGGTGGCGGGGCGGTGAACGTGACGTTCAACGTGACGGCGAGCGATGCGCGAAGCTTTCTCGGCAGCGAGGCGGAACTGTCGGCGATGCTGCTGCGGGCGGTTCGGCGGGGGACGCGAGGGTCATGACCTTCCATCCCATCCGCTTCCCCCTCGACGTGGCGCTCGGCGCGCGCGGCGGGCCTGAGCGCGCCACTGATGTCGTGACGCTCGCCTCCGGCCGTGAGGAGCGCAACAGCCGGTGGGCGCATTCGCGGCGGCGGTACAATGCTGGCTACGGGGTGAAATCGCGGGCCGATATGCAGGCGGTGCTGGCGTTCTTCGAGGAGCGGCGGGGGCGGTTTCATTCGTTCCTGTGGCGGGACGGGCTCGATTACTCGTCCAACGGGACCGAGGTACCGACGGCGCTGGACCAGGTGATCGGTACCGGTGACGGGGTGCGGGTTTCGTTTGCACTGACAAAGCGATACGGGGCGAACTTCGACCCCTATCTGAGACCCATTACCAGGCCTGTTGCAGGGTCGGTGATGGTGGCGGTGGCGGGCGCCTCCCTCGCTGCCGCCGACTTTTCCGTCGATGCGCTGACTGGACTGGTGACGCTGGATGCGGCGCCGGCGATGGGCGCGGCGGTGACGGCGGGGTTCCTGTTCGATGTGCCGGCGCGGTTCGATATCGACCGGCTGGATGTCGAGCTGACCAGCTTCGATGCCGCCGAGGTGCCGGCCATTCCACTGATCGAGGTGCGTGAATGAGGGTGCTGGAGGCGGGCTTCGCGAGCCACATTGCGAGCGGTGCGACGACGCTGGCGACGTGCTGGCGGATCCAGCGGAGTGACGGGCTGGTGCTGGGGTTCACCGACCATGACGTGGCGCTGAGCTTCGGCGGGACCGAGTACACGCCGGCGCATGGGCTGGATGGTGGGGCGGGGACGGCGAAGCTCGGGGCGCAGGTGGACACCGCCGAGGTGGTCGGCGTGCTGCATTCGGATGCGATCGACGAGGACGACATCCTGCTCGGGCGGTTCGATGGGGCCGAGGTCGAGACCTGGCGGGTGAACTGGCGCGACGTGAGCCAGCGCATGCTGGTGAGCCGGACGACGATCGGCGAGATCGTGCGCGAGGATGGGGTGTTCCGGGCGGAGCTGCGCTCGGGGCAGCACGCCATCAACCAGAAGCGTGGGCGGATCTACCAGGCGCTGTGCGACGCCGAACTGGGCGATGCGCGGTGCGGGGTGGACCTCGATGATCCGGCGTTTCGGGCCGAGGCGACGGTGCTAGGGGTGCGCGACCGGTTCCGGCTGGTGCTCGCGGGGATCGATGGGTTTGCCGAGGGCTGGTTTGCGTTCGGGATTGCCGTGTGGGGCTCGGGCAAGCGCGAGGGCTTGCGGGATCGCGTGGTAACGGCGGAGCGGCTGGGCGGGGTGGATGTGCTGGGGTTCGCGGCGCCGGTGGGGGATTGGGTGGTCGAGGGCGACGGGCTCATCCTGACAGCAGGTTGCGATCGGCGATTTGCGACGTGCGGGAGCAAGTTCGGCAATGCCGAGCGGTTCCGCGGCTTTCCGCATATTCCGGGGAACGACTTCGTGCTGCGCTACCCGCGCTCGGGTGGGCAGATGGACGGGCGGAAGCTGGTCGGATGAGGGCGGACATCGTGGCGGCGGCCCGGGCTTGGGTCGGCACGCCCTATCGGCACCGGGCGGCGACGCTGGGGGCCGGGTGCGATTGCCTCGGGCTGCTCGTCGGGGTGTGGCGCACGGTCTATGGGACCGAGCCGCCGGAGCTGCCGAACTATCGGGCGGACTGGCGGGACGTGTCGCATGCGGGGGAGCTGCAGGCGCTGGCGGAGACCTGGCTGCGGCCGGGGGAGATGACGCCCGGGGCGGTGGTGCTGTTCCGCATGGGGGCATCGGTGCTGCCGCGACATTGCGGGGTGCTGGTGGGCGAGGGGCGGTTCGTCCACGCGCAGGAGCGGCTGGGCGTGGTGGAGGGCAACCTCACCGACGGGTGGCGGCGACGGGTGGCCGGGGTGTTTGCGTTTCCGGAGGTGGAGTGAATGGCAACTCTCGCGCTGTCCGTTGCCGGGCAGTTCATCGGCGGTGCGATTGGCGGGCCGATTGGCGCGACCATCGGGCGGGCGCTGGGGGCGCTGGCGGGGAGCGTGGTCGACCAGGCGTTGTTCGGCGAGAAACCGCAGCAGGCGCCGGGGGCGGATATCCGGCTGTCGGGCTCGGCCGAGGGCGGGGCGGTGCCGCGGCTTTATGGCTGGGGGCGGCTGGCGGGGAACATCATCTGGGCGACCGAGCTCGAGGAGCTGGCAGCCGAGGACTCTGGCGCCAAGGGCACGGCGCAGCCGGAGGAGCGCGAGATCGTCGCGAGCTTTGCGGTGGGGCTGTGCGAGGGCGAAGTGCATCGGTTGGGGCGGATCTGGGCGGATGGGCAACTGCTCGAGACCGAGGGACTGACGCTCAGGTTCTATCGCGGGACCGAGACGCAGGACGTCGACAGCCTGATCGAGGCGAAGCAGGGGGCGGATGCGGCGCCGGGCTATCGCGGGCTCTGCTACCTGGTGTTCGAGCGGCTGCCGCTTGGTGAGTTCGGCAACCGCATCCCCAACATCACGGTGGAGCTGTGCCGCGTGGTGGGCGAGCTGGAGCCGCTGATCCGCTCGGTGACGGTGATCCCCGGGGCGACCGAGTTCGGCTACGATCCGGTGGCGCGGGTGCGGGTGCTGGGGCGCGGGGCGACGGCGCATGAGAATGCACACGCGTCGGCGCTGGTGAGCGACTGGACGCTGTCGATCGACGAGCTGACGGCGCTGTGTCCGAACCTCGAGCATGTGTCGCTGGTGGTGAGCTGGTTCGGCGACGATTTGCGCTGCGGCGAGTGTACGATCCGGCCGAAGGTCGAGGCGGCGAGCCGCAGCGTGCAGGGGGCGAGCTGGAGCGTTGCGGGGCTGACACGGGGGGCGGCGGAGGTGGTGAGCCAGCACGATGGCGCGCCGGCTTATGGCGGGACGCCTTCGGATGCGAGCGTGCGGGCGGCGATTGCTGACCTTCGGGCGCGCGGGCTGGCGGTGACGCTCTACCCGATGGTGCTGATGGATATTCCGGCGGGCAACCCAATGGGGCAGTCGGCTTATCCGTGGCGTGGGCGGATCAGCTGTGATCCGGCGCCGGGGACGCTGGGCTCGCCCGAGGGGACGGCCGCTCTGGATGCGCAGGTGGCGGCGTTTGTCGGTTCGTCCACCGGCTGGGGTTTTCGGCGCATGGTGCGGCACTACGCGGCGCTGGCCGATGAGGCTGGAGCCGAGGCGCTGGTGATCGGCTCGGAGATGCGCGGGATGACCACCCTGCGCGGGACGGGCGGGTTTCCATTCGTCGACGCGCTGGTGGTGCTGGCGGCGGAGGCACGGGCGCTCGCGCCCGGGGTGAAGCTGACCTATGCGGCGGACTGGAGCGAGTATCACGGGTTTCAGCCGCCGGATGCGCCGGGGGACAAGCTGTTCCACCTCGATCCGCTGTGGGCGTCGGGCGACATCGATGCGGTGGGGATCGACAGCTACATGCCGACCACCGACTGGCGCGACGGCGAGGATGGGCCGGATGCGGCGGCCGGCGGGCCGTACGGCTTGGCCTACATCGAGGCGGGGATCGACGGGGGCGAGGGGTTCGACTGGTACTATGAGTCGGCGGCCGATCGGCTGGCGGGGGTGCGGTCGCCGATCAGCGATGGGGCGCATGGCGAGCATTGGGTCTGGCGGTTCAAGGATATCGCCGGCTGGTGGGGCAATGCGCATAACGACCGGGTGGGCGGGGTGCGCTCGGCGACGCCGACGGCTTGGGTGCCGGGGTCGAAACCCGTGTGGCTGACCGAGCTTGGCTGCGGGGCGGTCGACAAGGGGGCGAACCAGCCGAATGTGTTTCCGGACGCCAAGAGCAGCGAGGGCGGGCGGCCGTATTTCTCGTCGGGCGCGCCGGATGCGCTGATGCAGCGGCAGTTTTTGCGGGCGCACCTGAGCCATTGGGAGGGCGATCCGATGGTCGAGCGGGTGTCGCTGTGGACCTGGGACGCGCGGCCTTATCCGGCCTTTCCGGCGGAGATGGCGACCTGGGCGGATGCGGAAAACCATGCGGCGGGGCATTGGCTGACCGGGCGGCTCGGGGCACTGGCGGCGGATGAACTGGCCAGGGCGGTGGCGGCGGATTACGGCGTAACGCTCGGGGCGGCCGATGTGGCGCCGCCGCTGGTGCACGGGGTGACGATCGAGGGCGTGGTGTCGTGGCGCGATGCGACGGGATCGGCACTGGCGGCGGCCGGGTTGAGCGTGCGCGATGGGGCGGATGGGCTTGAGCTGGTGCGGCCGGGGGCGGTGGCGGCGACGCTGGCTGCCGATGGGCTGGTGAAGGAGGACGGGCCGCTGACCGCGCGGCGACGGCCGGATCCGTCCGAGGAAGTGGCGCGGCTGGCATTGGGATTTGTCGATCGCGAGCGGGATTACCTGGCGGGCACGGTGACGGCGATGCGGCCCGAGGGGGCGGCGGTGTCAGCCGAGAATTCGAGGCTGGTGCTCGATGGGGCTTCGGCGCGGGCGGCGGCGGAGCAATTGCTGCTCTCGGCGAGTGCGCGGCGCGACACGCTGGAATTTGCGCTGCCGCCATCGGCGGCGGGGCTCGAGGTGGGCGACGTGGTGGCGCTGGCAGGGGCAGGCGAGGGGCCGTTCGAGATTGCCGAGATCCGCGATGGAGTGGCGCGAAAAATTTCGGCGCGGGCGGTGCCGCCGGTGTCGCGGGCGGCGGTGCTGAGCGACCGGCCGGCGCGGGCGGCGGCGGGACCGGCGCCGGGGGCGGTGCCGGCGTTGCTGGCGGCACATCTGCCGCCGGATGCGGCGAGCCCGGGGCAATCGCGGTTGCTGCTGGCGGCTTATGCCAGCCCGTGGCCGGGGCAGGTGGATGTGCAGCTGACGGCGACTGGCGCTCGGCTGGCGCGATTGGCTCGACCGGCGGCGATGGGTGAGCTGGTGACGCCGCTGACGGCGGGGCCACTGCATTTGCGGGATCGGCGGAGCGTCGAGATTTCGCTCAGCGGCGGACATCTGGCGCCGGTGGATTTCGAGGTGGCGCTGGCGGGTGGCAACCGCATCGCGGTGGAGACCGACGCGGGCGAATGGGATGTGCTGGGCTTTGCCGGCGCCGAACTGATCGCGCCGGGGCGTTATCGGTTGACCGATTTGCTGCGCGGGCTCGGGGGCAGCGATGTGGCGATGGGCCCAGCCGCGGTCGGCAACCGGCTGGTGGTGCTCGACACAACTGTCGCGGTGCTGCCGGTGGAGCCGGATTGGCTCGGCGGTGAGCTGGCGCTGCGGGCCTTTGCCGGGCGGCACGATGCGACCGGGACGGCGTTCACGGCGACGCTGGGGTTGGGCCCGGTGCTGCCGCTGCCGCCGGTGCATCTGCGCGCGGTGCGCGGGCCAGGGGGCGACGTGGCGCTGGGCTGGGTGCGGCGGAGCCGGGCCGATGCCGGCGCCTGGGCGGCGATGGAAGTGCCGCTCGAGCACCTGCCCGAGGCCTATCGGGTGACCATCCTCGATGGCGCGACGCCGGTGCGGAGCCTCGATGTCGCGGCGCCCGCGGCGCTCTACACCGCCGCGATGCAGGCGGCCGATTTCGGCGCACCGCCAGCGGCGTTCGATTTCGCCGTGGCACAGCTGAGCCCGGTGTTCGGCGCCGGGCACGCCGCGGCGGGGAGCTTCAATGCGTAAGACCATCTTCGACGGCCTCGGCGACGCCCTGGCCCGCCAGCGGCTCAAGCTGCTGGCGGGCCTCGTTTCTCACAACCTCAGGAGACTATTGATGAACCTCGGTTTTCTCGACGGCTTCAAAACCTACCTCGTCGCCACCGCCATGGTGCTCGCCGCAATCAGCCAACTGGTCGGCGTCGACCTCCCCAGCTTCGAGGGCCACTCGGCGGGTCAGCTGCTGATGGAAGGGCTGGCGATCTTGTTTTTGCGGAAGGGGATTAAGGGGTAGCGGACACAATGTGAGCGCGCCCTCGGGTGTTGGCCAACTGGACAACTCAGTTTGAGCTGATAAGCATTCCAATCTAATCGGCTGGGGTGTTGGTCAGAATGCACTTGCGAATACTCATGACGTTGCTGCTTGCGCTGGTTTTCGGAACAACGGAGGTAATTGCCCAGGCGTCGCCCCAGCTACCGACCGCCCGAACAGACAAATCTCCGAACAAAAAGACGCAGATCGATATCCTTGCCCAGTTCGACGCACTGACGTCGAAGCTGTATGCCGGCGATGGAAACGGAGCACTTGCGGAGGCAAGGAGTATCCTGGCACGGCCGGATTTTGCGACGATGGACGCCGCTCTCCAATTCCGGTGCTATTTGATGGCTGGGATACTGGAACGGGAGTTGGGATCG
Source organism: Devosia sp. P3_B2 (assembly GCF_056402875.1). Taxonomy (NCBI): domain Bacteria; kingdom Pseudomonadati; phylum Pseudomonadota; class Alphaproteobacteria; order Hyphomicrobiales; family Devosiaceae; genus Devosia; species Devosia sp. P3_B2. The sequence continues at coordinate 122,532 of NZ_JBFUGO010000005.1, forward strand.
CCTGAAGTCGCGATGCAGCATCTCACCACCGCCGGCGAGGCGGAGCCGCAGTTCCGCGATGGAACCTACTGGCAGGCCTATACCCAAGTATCCGCGGATGTGGAGGACTATACAGGCGCCGCGAATGCGATGGCCGAGATCGCTGTGGAGTACCCGGATCTGCTCGACACGTGGAACGAGCGCTTTATTACGCGAATATTGCGTGAAGCCGGGAAATCTGCCGATCGCTCGGTTAAAAAGCATGTTCTCCAGGCGCTGTTGAACAGCGGATATCGGCCGAAATCCGGTTACCTGTCGCTCGAGAATTATTGGCTGGATCTAGTCGACATACATCTCGAAGATGGCGAAGACAGCGAGGCCGCTGCCGTTGCCGCGACGCTTACACAACCGACGAGCATTGCGGCCCTCGGTTTCGACGGTCGACTTGCCGTGTTTGCGCCTTCCGATCTCGAAGCGGCGTTCCGCGAGGCGGTGGACAAGCGAGTCGAAGATGGGCGGGCGTTGCTGGCCACTTACCCGCGCGATGCTCGCGCTGTTGCATTGCTGGCTAATACGTTGGCGGACGTCGACAGCTTGCCGGAGGCTCTAGCTCTTCTGGACGAGGCAATTGCCCGGGTGGACGCGGCCATTGGTCGGCCCGCTTTTGACGACGAAGAAAAGTATCTGGAATGGATACACAACGCGCGCACGCGTATTCTGATGCGGTTGGGTCGTTGGGATGAGGCCATAGAGTCGCAAATTCGCTCCCGCGACATTTCACATTCATATGATCCGGGTGCAGTGAGTCAGAGCATCAACCTTGGCGACCTCTACTACCTCCTTGGCGAACCGGCCAAGGCGCTGGAGGCCGTCGGCGACATGGACCTTGAAAAGGCCAATGAGTTCGGTGTTTCGGCGGCAAAGGAGGTCGAGGCATGCGCCTTTCACCAGCAGGGCGAGACGGCCAAGGCGGCCGAAGCCCTTAACCTCTTGGTGGAGCACGTTGCCGACAATTTCCTCTCCGCGAAGTTGGGATTACTGTGCATAGGAGACAGCGATCGCCTGGCCCGACTCATTGTTGCCCGGCTCCAGGATCCAGCGACACGGCGTGACATGCTGCGGGACTTGCAGATCTACTCACCTCTACCGACAAACACCGAGATGGGTCGGCAGATGGATGCACTTTACGATGAGGTAAGGAACCGCCCGGAGGTGAGGGAGGCGGTAGCGGCAACTGGCAAGATATTGTCTTGGCCCATCTTCCGGCCGGGTACCTAGCCCCGTTCATCCCACATTCAGCCATCCTCCCCCATAACCCTCCCATGAAACACATAGTGACATTGGTGGCGGCCGGCGCGTTGGCGTTGGGGCTGGCTCTTGGTATTGCTGCGCCGGCGGTGGCGCAGGAGTGCCTGAGCCGGCGCGAGATCCAGGAAAAGATCGATACCGGTGAACTGATCCAGCTGTCCGAGGCGATGGCGGCGTCGGAGGTCGACGGCAAGATCATCAGTTCGCAGGCCAAGGTCTGCATGGTGGACGGCCAGTGGGAGTGGCAGGTCAACGTCATGGACGAATATGGCGAAAGCAAACCTGTGAGCTTGCCGGCTCAGTGAAGCCTCACGTAAAATCAAAGTCGGACGTTCTTCGCGCGTAGGGCCGGCTGTCGCCGGGCGCGGGAGCTGTCGTGGCGGCAAAGGGGACGTATCGATGCGCATTCTCGTCGTGGAAGACGACACCAATCTCAACCGGCAGCTAAAGGACGCGCTGACCGAGGGGGGCTACGTCGTCGACGTGGCGTTCGACGGCGAGGAGGGGCACTTCCTCGGCGATACGGAGCCGTACGACGCCGTGGTGCTCGATATCGGCCTGCCGCAGATGGACGGACTCTCGGTGCTCGAGGAATGGCGCCGTGCCGGCAAGAAGATGCCGGTGCTGCTGCTGACCGCCCGCGACCGCTGGAGCGACAAGGTGCAGGGCATCGATGCCGGCGCCGACGACTACGTGGCAAAACCGTTCCATATGGAAGAAGTGCTGGCCCGTGTCCGCGCCCTGGTGCGCCGGGCGGCCGGGCAGGCCTCGAACGAGATCAGCGCCGGCTCGGTGCGGCTCGACGTGAAGGCCGGCAAGGTCACCGTGGACGGGCACTCGGTGAAGCTGACCAGCCATGAGCTGCGGCTGCTCAGCTATCTGATGCACCACAAGGGCAAGGTGATCTCGCGGACGGAACTGACCGAGCATCTCTATGATCAGGACTTCGACCGCGATTCGAATACGATCGAAGTGTTCGTCGGGCGGCTGCGCAAGAAACTGCCGGAGGATTGCATCCAGACGGTGCGCGGGCTGGGCTACCAGATCGCTGAGGACTGAGGCTGTCATTCGTACCGGGACACTATCGGCGAGCGGGCTTCTCCCCTTGTGGGAGAAGGTGCCCGAAGGGCGGATGAGGGGTATCTCTCCGCGCGCTTGGTCGCTCGTCGCTTTGCTCCGATCGCGCAACCCTTGGTTGCGGAACCCCTCATCCGGCCTTCGGCCACCTTCTCCCTCAAGGGGAGAAGGCATCCCGACTGATAGAGCAGGGGCAGGCCGTGACTGACGCACCGCCGGTGCAACCCGCGTCGCAGCGGAAGGGCTCGATCGCGGCGTCGCTGTTCCTGCTGTCGGCGGGGTGGCTGATCGTGGCGCTGGTGGCGACGGCGTTTCTGCTCACCGAGCTTTACTCGCGGGCGCTGGACAACAGCCTCGTCGAGACGCTGGAATTCCACATCGAGACGCTCACCGACCTGAGCCTCCTCTCCGACACGCCGAAATCGGAGGCCATCAAGGTGGCCGACCCGCGCTTCGATCGCACCGGCTCGGGCTGGTACTGGGCGATCCGCGACGACAAGGGCGAGCTGCTCAACTTCTCCAATTCCTATGTCGGCATGGTGCTGGGCCCGCTGCCCGGCGAATTCGACGAGACGAACACCAAGTCGGCGGTGCTCACCGACCCGTTCAACATCAAGATCCGGGTGATCGAGCGTGCCGTGACGGTGAACGGCCTGCCGCTGCACATCATGGTGACGGGCTCGCTCGACGAAATCCTGTCGCTGGTCGACGAGTTCCGCGGGCAGACGCTGATCGTGCTCGGTGCGGTGGCGATCATGCTGGCGGTGATGTCGACGATCGTCGCACGGCTGGCATTGCGGCCGATTGGCCGGTTGCGGCGCGAGGTGGAGCGGGTGCGCGAGGGCGATGCGGCATCGCTCACCGGCGCTTATCCGGCAGAGCTCGCGCCACTGTCGGAGGAGATCAACGAGCTGCTGCGCTCCAACGAGCAGATTGTCGAGCGGGCGCGCAACCAGGTGGGCAACCTGGCGCATGGGCTGAAGACGCCGATCGCCGTGCTGCGCAACGAGGCGGGGGCCGACAAGAAGAACGGGCTTGCGAAGGTCGTCGCGACCGAGACCGAAAAGATGAGCCAGCTGGTGACCACCTATCTCGACCGCGCCCGGCTGGCGGCGCGCTCGACCGTGGTGGGGAAGAAAGCGGACGCGACCCACGTGATGCTGCGGTTGACCCGGGTGATGCAGAAGCTCAACCCGCAGGTGACCATCGCCATGGTGCGGCCCGACGCATCGCTGCCCTGGTTCCGCGGCGACGAGGGCGACCTCGAGGAGATGGCGGGGAACCTGCTCGACAATGCCTGCAAATGGGCGAAGTCATCGATCGGCGTCACAGTGGTGGCGGAGCGTGGCAGCGGCACGGCAAACCTCCTGATCAAGATCGACGACGACGGGCCCGGGCTGACCGAGGAGGAGGCGACCAAGGTGTTGCGCCGCGGTGTCAGGCTGGACGAGAAGACCCCCGGCTCGGGCCTGGGGCTGGATATCGTCAAGGAACTGGTTGACGTCTACGGCGGCTCCCTGCAATTGAAGCGCTCAGTGCTGGGGGGGCTCCTGGCAGAATTGCGGCTCCCGGCCGCAAAGGTGGCGGGTTTCCGCACTTTCGCCTCAATACGCAAGGAATAAGGGCCCGGCCACCCCTAGAGACCCACATGCAGCTGATCGCCCGCGCCCTTCCAGTCCTCGCTATGCTCTTGCTCGCCGGTTGCGGCACCACGGGCTCCTCCGACATGGCCCTCGGCCCGACGCTGCCGGCTCCGAATTCGGCGCTGGCGACGCAGCCGACGATTACCCCCGCTTCGCTCCCGGCGGCCGGCGCAATCCAGACCGCTGGCACCACTATGAACGACGTGACGGCGTTCCTCGATGCCTCGATCGTTGGCAAGCTCAGCGCCAAGGACAAGTCCGAGGCGGCGAGCGCGCAGTTCAATGCGCTGACCTTCGGCCGCCCCGGCGCGCCGCGCGCCTGGACCGGCGACAAGGGCACCTCCGGCAACGTGACGGTTGGCCCCTATGTCACCGTCAACAACATCAACTGCCGCGATTTCACCCACACCGTGACCATCGCCGGCACCGCCGTCGCCCGCAAGGGCACCGCCTGCCGCGAGATCGACGGCACGTGGAGTGTCGCCGGCTGACGGCCCGTAGTGTGGCCGGCTGATCGTCGGCCGACACCGATGTGATCGGCCAGAAACGGCCTGCATAGTCATTTGTTTACCGGCGAGCGCTAGGTTCGGGGACTACCCTTGGACCCATGACGCCCACCGGTTTGCATGCCTGACACTTCCGTTCGTTCCCAGCCCTCTGAAACCGCGACGTCGCGCCGGTCCCGGCACGTCGGCCGGCCGTTCCTTGGGTTGATCGACGCGGTGCTGGTGCCTGATCCGGCCGGCTTCGATTTTGACGGCGGCATCGCCGAGGCGCATGCCCAGGCGGCATGGACCTGGTTGGTGCGCGACGTGGCGCCGGACCTGATCGACCCCAACGCCTCCGACAGCGACCCCGCCGCCCGCGCCGCCCTCGAGCTGCTGATGCCCGAGTTGCTGCAGCGCGCCCGTACCGCTTTTGCGGCGACGGCAGCGACGCAGGAATCGGTGCGGCGGATGCAGATCCAGTTCGGCAGCGACGAGGCCTATGCCCGGCTGCCGATGGTCCTCAATGCGCTCAAGTGCCGGAGCCTGCTCGACAAGGCGCAGGCTTTTGGCCGCGCCGCCAACTCGATGACCGACGAGACGGCGCTGGGCATGGCCCTGCAATCCATGCCGCTCAACGATCATGCCGTCTCGGCGCTGCTGTTCCAGGCGGCGATGGGGCAGGTGGGCAATCCCGGCCGGCTGATGGCCGCGGCGATCCGGTTGGCGGGTTCGGCCACCGAGAGCGCCGTGGCTCGCGCCGGATTCGGGCCGCTGATCGACGCCATGCTGTCGCAGGCGCAGGCGCAAATCCCGGCACTGCATCAATATGGCGCCTTCGCCGACATCGACCTGACCTGCCGCGCCATCGACCGCTTCCACCGGCTGATGCGCGCGGTGACCGGTTATGTCGAGCTCGGACGGCTGACCCGCTGGTCGACGGCGGTGGCCGCGCTGACCAAGACAGTGTCGGAGCTGGTGGAGCCCAAACTGCGCGACGTGGCGCCGGACGTGAACCTGGCGCTGCGGCGGCATGCCGGCACCGACCGGCTCGACAGCGACCAGGTGCTGGCCGCGCTCAACGGCTGCTACGTGCTGGCAACGATCCGCGATTGCCGCGATTCGCTGGCGCTCAATGCCATGTTCGACCAGACCTGGACCCAGGTGGGCCAGGCGCTGGAAGTGCACGTGCAGCGCAACCTCGAGATCTTCCGCCAGAACCCGGGCGACCGGGTCACCGGCGCGCGGCTCGATGCGGCGATCAAGATGGCCGAGCTGCGGTTCAACCCGGAATATGCGGATGTGCTGCGCCGGGCGCGCGAGAGCGCGGAGAAGCGGGCGGGCTGATCAGCCCTTTGCCTTCAGCCGCTCGACCAGCCTCGACGCCACCGCGGTCCCCGCATCTCGCACGTAGAGCTCAGCCGCCTCGGGCACCTTTCCCATGATCGCGATGCCGCCGTTGGCGCCGGGGCGGTGGGGGGCGTAGGTGACGCCGATGGCTTTGAGGGGGTCGCTGGTTTCGGAGTTTTCGAAGATCAGGCAGCCGGGCTCGAACGAGCGGGCATCGGCGGCGGTGAGCACCCAGATCTGCGGTTTGTCGCCGAACCGGCCGGTGAGATAGGCGGGCGGCGTGGGGACGTCCTCCTCCGGCGCGGGCGTGACGGGGACGCGCCAGCCGGTGTCGGTGACTTCGCCCGAGAGCGCGCAGCGCTCGGCAGCCACTGAGCCGGCATCGCGTGGCGCCATGGCGCCGATGTCGACGGCGGCGGCGATGTCGCCGAGCCCGAGTTGCACAGCGCGGGTGGCAAGGCCCGAGACGCCGTGCTTGCTGGCTGCGGCGGCACGGCGGGTGATCAGCGAGGGGCCGCGGTCGAGATAGGTAGCGCCGCGGGCCGCGTCGCGGAATGGCGAGACGGGCGTGCGGGCGTTAGGGGTCTCGAACGCTTCCTCGATGACCGTGTCGACCACCGGCGGGGCGGTCTTGCCGAGAAAGCCCAGCACCGCCGCCTTGCCGCTGCTGAGGGCTGCGGCGGTGGTGTGGAGCCCGGCGGCTGCCCCGGCGAGCGCCATCGCTGGCAGGGTGCCGCGCGGGGCGAGCCAGCCATTGGCGGCGTCCCACGCGGCGGCGCCGCCGGCGCGCAGCCAGAGCAGGATCTCGGGCTGCCAGGCGCCGGCAGCGATCAATTGGTCGGTCTCGATGGCGGTCGAGTCCTGGCGGATCTCGTCGATGGCCACGGCGAAGCCGACGCGCAGGCCCGGCTTGTTGCGCTCGAGCGGCTCGGCGTGGCTGGGCGCCAGCGCCGAGGCCAGGGTGATGCCGGTGGCTTTGGCGAAATCGACGAAGCGCGAGGTGGGGGAAAGGCGGCTGTCGACGATGCGTTGCACCTCGACCCCGGCATCGGCGGCGTGCAAAGCGAGCCGGTAGGCGAAGCTGTGCGGGGTGGTGAACAGCGCCCGCCGGCCGGGCCAGACGCCGAAGCGTTCGGCGCGGAGGAAGGCGGTGAGCGCGCCGACGATGCCGGGCGTGCGGTTGCCCGGGAACAGCGGCAGGCGCTCGGTCGCGCCGGTGGCGAGGATGATGTGCCTGGCGACGATGGCGATCACCCGCGAGGCGGGTTTATCGGCCTCGACCACCACCTGGTGGACGCGCAGCGTGGTGCCGGTGATGGCGAAGGCTTCGGCACGGGTGAGGGTGGTGACGGGGCCCTTGCCGTCGAGGCTGGCAACCAGCTGCTCGATCGTCGTATCCGGCGAGGCCTCGGCATCGACGGCGCCGAAATAGCGGATGGTGCCGCCAAGACTGGGGGTGCGCTCGATCAGCACAGCGCGCTTGCCCGCGGCCGAGGCGGCGGCTGCAGCGCTGAGGCCCGCGACGCCACCACCGACAATGGCGAAATCGGTCTCGATGGTTTCGTCGATGGGGGCGCTGTGCCAGGGCGGGGTGCCTACCGCGCCATCGCCGAAGCGGTGGTTGAGGGTGCGGGCGGGGCCGACCAGCTTGTTGCGCAAGGCGCCGAGGATGCCGCCCGAGGCGATGGGATCGCGCCGTAGGCCGATGGTCACGAGGTTGAGCCCGGGCAACGCTGGCGTGCGGTCCATCGGCAGCGCACCGCCCTTGCCCGAGGAGACCAGCGGGGAGAAGCTCTCGTCGAGCGCCAGCGCGTCGTCGCCGTGGCGGCCGGCGATCTGGATGCCGGTCGCGAGGGCCGCCGAGAGGACGGTGTCGCCGAGGAAGCCGTCGATCATTCGCCCGTTGAGGCGGAACTGTACCGGCGTCTTGCGATCGAGCTCGGCGCCGCCAAGCCCGTGCGGGGCGTCGGCCCGGAGTCGGTGGGGAGTGTCGCTCACGCCGGCACCGCCTGGTAGTCGGCGGCCTGCAGCCGGAGGTTGCCGCGGGTGGGGCCGCGGGCGGCGAACCATTGCGCCTCGTCGGCGGGCGAAACGTCGGCGATATGGCGGGCGAGCGCGGGGGCGAGGAACGCCGCGGTCGGGCCGAGACCGGCTATGACGGTGGTCTTCTGGCCGCGGGCCTGGCCGACGAACGGCGCGCCATCGCTGGTGCGGAGGCTGCCGACCATGGTCTCGCCAGCAAGGCGCAGTGGCCCGGTCTTCGCCGCGGCGCTACCGAGTCGAGCGCGCGCCGTCGCCGGATCGCCGGCGACCAGCGCCGAGACGCTGACCTTGCCGTCCTGCCCGAGGATGACGCCACGGTCGAGGAAGGCGATGTAAGGGGCGGGGAGGGGCTTGCCGGTCTCGAGGAGGTGCGCGGACCCCGATATCGCCTCGAGGCTACGATCGCGTGCGTCCTCGGGCAGGTGCTCGAGCACGGCGTCGTCGCCCGCGAGGATCACCTGTGCCGCCTCGACGCTGCGGCCGTCATGGACGATGCGGGCGGTACCGTCCTTGCGGATGGTGAGCTCAGTCTGGGCGCGATCGAGATGGCGCACCTCGTGCGCGGCCAGCCAGGCCTCGATGGCCGGCTCCAGGCGGCCGTGACAGAGCATCTGCGCATCGCGGACGCGCAGCATCAGGCCTTCGGAGATGCTGCGGTCGGCGACCGGCTCGACCGCATAGTCGAGCGCCAGGGCCAGATGGCGGAAATGGCCGAGCGCCGCGATGCTGTAGGGGGTTTCGGCGACGAACAGCGGATCGATGCGGCCGAGCAGGCCCTTTCCCCAGCCGCTCACCAGCCTGGTGGTTTCGGCAGCGACGCGCTTAGTCAGCAGCAGGGTTTCGGGCCGGGTGACCGGCGCCACGGAGATATCGATGCTGCGCTGCAGGCGGAACGGCGAGAACGGCTCGCCGACGAGGCAGACGCGCCGCTTGTGCTCCATCGCGAGCAGGCCGGCGAGCAGCCCGGCAAGCGGGGTCAAGCCGACGATCAGGTAGTCGTAGCTGCCATCGGCCATGAGTTTAGCGGACCATTGTTCGGGCTGCGGCAATGCGCCTCCCACACATCGATGTGTGCGGGTGCATAAATTGCCAGAATGCCTTTATAGATCGGGCGCGTTTCCGCACCTTCGCATGAGGCAGAGCCCTGCACATGATATTTTGGTCGCTCGCTTTTGTGGTCACAGCCATAGCCTGCGCCGCCCTCTATTATGCGGGGGCCGGGCGGAGGGTCAACGCGACTGCCGCTGTTGTAGACAGCCCTGAGGTCGCGCACCTGAAGCTGCAGCTGAGGGAAATCGAGTCGGACCTGGCGCTCGGGCGGCTCGGGCCGGCTGAAGGCGTGGCCGCGAAAGGTGAACTGGCGCGTGAACTGATGCGGCTGAAGGGGACGACCAAGCCTCTGACCGACACCGGATCGCGGCGCGGCATCGTGGCGGGTGCAGCGGTGGCGACCGCATTGCTGGCCTTCGGCGTCTATAGCGCGCTTGGCCGGCCGGACCTGCCGGCACAGCCGCTGACCGAGCGCAAGGACGTGCCGCCTCCAGAGATGACGCTCGACGACGCGATCGCTCGCATCGAGGCGCAACTCAAGGCCAAGCCCGACGATCTGCGGGGCTGGAGCGTGATCGCGCCAGCCTACATGCAACTGGGGCGCTTTGCCGATGCGGCAGCGGCACTGCGCAAGGTGATCGAGCTCGATGGGCCGACCGCGGATCGCGAGACCGACCTGGGCGAGGCGCTGATGATGGCCAAGGACGGCGACGCCAGCGGCGAGCCGTTGGAGTTGTTCCGCAGCGCGTCGAACCGCGACGTGAAGCACGTGCGCTCGCGCTACTACCTCGCCAGCGAAGCGACGCGCGCGGGTGACTTCGCCAACGCCAAGGCCCAGTGGCAAGCGCTGCTGAAGCTGAGCACCGGTGGCGAAAGCTGGGTCGCCAATGCCGAGGCCGGACTGGCAGCGGCCGAGGCGGGGCTCGGCCGCGACATGCCTGCCAATGCCGACGTCGCCGGCATGGTCGAGGGGTTGTCGAAGCGTCTGATGCAGAGCGGCGGCACGATCGACGAATGGACGCGCCTGGTGCGCTCGCGGCTGGTGCTGGGGCAGACCGAGGCGGCACAACTGGCCTATGATGCGGCTCGCAAGGCCTATCCCGATGCGGGCGCTCGCGCGGAACTCGATGTTCTCGCAGCGGATAATGGATTGGTAGCAAGCAATTGACTCGCAAGCAGAAACGTCTCGCCATCATTGGCGGCCTTGGGGCCGTTCTGGTCGTTGCGGCGACGCTGATCTTCGTGGCCCTGCGCGACCAGATCGTGTTCTTCTATTCGCCGAGCGAAGTGAAGGAACGGTCGATCGCCGCCGGCACGCCGATCCGATTGGGCGGGCTCGTCAAGGAAGGCACCTGGAAGAAGACCGGCGAAACGTCGGACTTCGTGGTGACCGACGGTGAGACCGAGATGCCGGCGCATTATGTGGGGCTGCTGCCCGACCTGTTCCGCGAGGGGCAGGGCGTGGTGATCGAGGGCAGCGTTACGTCCGAGGGGACGTTCGCCGCGACCAACGTGCTGGCCAAGCACGACGAGAATTATATGCCCAAGGAGTTGGTCGAGGAGTTGAAGAAGCGCGGCGAGTGGCAGCGCGAGGGGGCTCCGCTGTGAGGATGTTTTTGTCATCGGGGCTGAAAGATATCGCACCAGCGCCTATCGGGGGTGCTCGATGAGCATCGAACTCGGCCATTTCGCCCTCGTTCTCGCCTTCGCCATCTCGGCGATCTCGGCGACAATCGGGCTGGTGTTCTGGAAGCGCGAGGCGCTGGCCGGGTATCTGCAGCAGGGGGCGATCCTGCAGTTCCTGCTGGTTGCGGCGGCGTTCGCGGCGTTGGTCCAGGCGTTCGTTACCTCGGATTTCTCGCTGAAGCTTGCCTATGAGCACGCCAATTCGGCGCAGCCGCTGATCTTCAAGATCACCGCCGTGTGGGGAAACCACGAAGGCTCGATGATCCTGTGGGTGCTGATCCTCGTGATCATGGGCGCTGCCGTCGCGGCTTTCGGGCGCAACCTGCCCAAGGATCTGCTGACGCTGGTGCTGGCGGTGCAGAGCCTGATCGCGGCGGCGTTCACGGGGTTCACGCTGTTCACCTCGAACCCGTTCCTCAGGCTCTCGCCGGCGCCGTTCGAGGGGCAGGATCTCAACCCGATCCTGCAGGATATCGGTCTCGCGGTGCATCCGCCGCTGCTCTACATGGGCTATGTCGGCTTCTCGGTCTGCTTCAGCTTCGCCATGGCGGCGCTGATCTCGGGCCGGATCGATGCGGCATGGGCGCGCTGGGTGCGGCCGTGGACGCTGGTGAGCTGGTGCTTCCTGACGCTCGGGATCGCGATGGGCTCGTACTGGGCCTATTACGAGCTCGGCTGGGGCGGCTGGTGGTTCTGGGACCCGGTGGAGAACGCCAGCTTCATGCCGTGGCTCGCCGGCACGGCGCTGCTGCATTCGGCGCTGGTGATGGAAAAGCGCAACGCGCTGAAGATCTGGACCATCTTTCTCGCCATCATCACCTTCTCGCTGAGTCTCCTCGGCACCTTCATGGTGCGCTCGGGCATTCTCACCTCGGTGCACACTTTCGCCTCCGATCCAACGCGCGGCATGGTGATCCTGGCGCTGCTCGCGGCGTTTATCGGCGGAGCATTCTCGCTGTTCGCCTTCCGCGCTTCGACGCTGCGGCACGGTGGGCTGTTCGCGCCGATCAGCCGCGAGGGGGCGCTGATCCTCAACAACCTGTTCCTCGCGTCGGCCACCGTGGCGGTGCTGGTGGGAACGCTCTATCCGCTGCTGCTCGATGCCATCGCGCATGAGACCATTTCGGTGGGCGCGCCCTTCTTCAACCTGACCTTCGGGGTGATCATGGCGCCGCTGCTGATCATCCTGCCGTTCGGGCCGTTCCTTGCCTGGAAGCGCGGCGACCTGATCGCGGTGACGCAGCGGCTGGCGGGAGCGGCCGGATTGGCGCTGTTCGCGGCGATCCTCTGCTTTGCGCTTGGTGGAGCCGAGGTATCGCTGGCGCCGCTGGGGCTCCTGCTCGGCTTCTGGGTGGCGTTCGGGGCACTGGCCGAGCTGGTCGACCGGGCGAAGTTCTTCCGCACGGACGTCTTGACCTCGTTCAAGCGGCTGTTCGGCCTGCCGCGCACCGCGTGGTCGACGGCGATCGCGCATGTCGGCATTGGCGTCACGGTGATCGGCATCGTCGCGGCGAGCGCCTGGGGCACCGAGCTGGTGACCACCGTGGTGCCGGGACAGGGCGTGGTGATTTCGGACCACCAGGTGACGTTCGACGGCATGCAGCATGTCGAGGGGCCGAACTACGTCTCCGATACCGGGCGCTTTTCGATCCGGGCGCCGGGCGGCGGGGTGCGCGAGGCGCTGGCCGAGCGGCGCGTCTACAATGCGAGCGGCCAGCCGACCACCGAGGCGGCGATCGAGACCTATGGCTTCAGCCAGCTCTACCTGCAGCTGGGCGAGCCGCAGCCCGACGGCAAATCGGTGGTGCGGCTGTGGTTCAAGCCCTACGTGACGCTGATCTGGCTCGGGTGCCTCTTGATGGCCGGCGCCGGTTTCCTGTCGCTGAGCTATCGCCGGCTGCGCATCGGCGCGCCAAAACCCGCCGCGCAGCGGGTGGCAGCCGAATGAGGGCGATCCTCGCGCTAGTGATGCTGGCGTTGCTGAGCGTTCCGGCACTGGCCGTGCGGCCGGATGAGCTGTTGTCCGACCCGGCGCTCGAGGCGCGGGCGCGGGCGATCTCCGAGGGACTGAGGTGCCTCGTTTGCCAGAACCAGTCGATCGATGATTCCGATGCGGACCTCGCGCATGACCTGCGCGTGCTGGTGCGCGAGCGGCTGACCGCCGGGGATACCGACGACCAGGTGCGGGCTTATCTCGTGGCGCGGTACGGCGAGTATGTGCTGCTGAACCCGGTGATGGCGCCGCACACGATCTTGCTGTGGGTCGCGGCGCCGGTGGTACTGGTGCTCGGCGGGATCGCGGTGTTCATCGGCGCGCGACGGAAACGGGTGGCGGGGCAGGCTGCGCTGACCGAGGATGAGGCGAAGGCGATTGAGGAGCTGGAGCGGTAGGCACGATGCGTCCGTAGTCGCCTTCTCCCACAAGGGGAGAAGGCGCTGTGGAGAGCTCGGGGTCGGTGACGACTCGGTCCGCGACCGGTAGTCCTCTTTCGTGTCCCTCACCGACCTGCTCCCCGCCGATCTCCCCCTCACTACCGCCCTCGCGCTCATCGCACTGAGCTTCATCACCTCGCTCATCACCGCGACCTTCTCGCTCGGCGGCGGCACGCTGATGGTGGCCGTGCTCGCACTCGTCTTCCCTCCGACCGTCGTCGTGCCGCTGCATGGCGCCATCCAGCTTGGCTCGAATGCCGGGCGGGCGGTGGTGCAGCGAGGGCATATCCAGTGGCCGCTGGTGCTGTGGTTGTCGCTGGGCGGAGTGATCGGCACCGTTGTCGGCGGGCAGTTCGCCAGCCTGTTGCCGGCGACGGCGCTGCAGGTGGCCATCGCGGCGTTCGTGTTGCTGACCACCTGGCTGCCGCAGCCGAAGGTCGTCGGGAAGTCCCGCGTGGCGCAGGTGATCGGCGGTGCGGTGATTGCGGCGGTGTCGATGGTGGTCGGGGCCACCGGGCCGCTGGTGGCGGTGTTCATCAAGGGGTTGGCGGACCGGCGGCAGTTGGTTGCGACTCACGCCATGTTGATGACGCTGCAGAACAGCTTCAAAGTCGTCATGTTCGTGCTGCTTGGCTTCGCGTTCGCGGCCTATCTGCCGCTGATCCTGGCGATGATCCTTTCCGGCTTCGCCGGCACGGCGATCGGCAGCCGGCTGCTGGTGAAGGTGCCGGAGGCGGCATTTCGCTGCGGTTTCAAGATCGTGCTGACGCTTGTGGCGCTCGACCTGCTGCGCGAGGTGCTGCTCTGAGCGCGGCCTCCGCCGGGCCGAACATTACCGATTATTAACACCCGGGTCACGGTGCAGAAAGGCGGCCGGCTCCATATGTCTGGCCCATAAATGAGTGCCTGACTGAAGGAGATCATCATGCCCTCGACTAACTCTTCCCGCGCTCGCCGCTGGATCGGGGCCTCGGCTCTGGCGATCCTCGCCGGTATCGGCGGCGGCACCGCGTTCGTTGCGGCGACCGCACCTTCCACCGCCCAGAGCGCCAAGCTCCTGCCAGCCGCGCAGATCACCCCGCCGGCCGTGACCAACGCCCCGAACTTCGCCGATCTCGTCGAAGCCGTGAAGCCGGCGGTGGTTTCGATCATCGTCGAAGGCGGCGAGAAGCAGGATACGCGCCAGCTGCAGCGCGGTGGTCCGCAGTTCAAGTTCGATTTCCCCGATCTGCCGGACGATCATCCGTTCAAGGACTTCATGGACCAGTTTGGCCAGCAGTTCGGCCAGGATGGCGGGCAGGGCTCCGGCCAGCCGCAGCCGCCGCGCAAGTTCATGGCAGCCGGTTCGGGCTTCGCCATTTCGGCTGACGGTTACATCGTCACCAACAACCACGTCGTCGAGAACGCCGACAAGGTGACCGTCGTGTTCGACGACGGCAAGGAAATGACCGCCAAGGTCATCGGCACCGATGAGAAGACCGACCTCGCCGTGGTGAAGGTCGAGGGTGCGACCGACCTGCCGTTCGTCAAGCTGTCGGAAACCGAAGTGCGCGTCGGCGAATGGGTCGTCGCGGTCGGTAACCCGTTCGGCCTCGGCGGCACCGTGACCGCCGGTATCGTTTCGGCTCGTGGCCGCGATATCGCCGGCTCGGCCTACGGCGATTTCCTCCAGATCGACGCCGCGGTGAACACCGGCAACTCGGGTGGCCCGGACTTCAACATGAACGGCGAAGTGGTCGGCGTGAACACCGCGATCTTCTCCCCCAACGGCGGTAACGTCGGTATCGCCTTCGCGATCCCCGCCAGCGTCGTGAAGCAAGTGACCGGCCAACTGATCCAGAGCGGCAGCGTGACCCGTGGTTTCCTCGGCGTCGGCATCCAGGATGTCACCAGCGACATCGCCGACAGCGTGGGCCTCAAGGATGCGGCTGGTGCTCTCGTCACCGAGCCGTCCAAGGACAGCCCGGCCGACAAGGCCGGCGTGAAGTCCGGCGACGTGATCACTGCGGTTGACGGCCAGTCGGTCAGCAACGCGCTCGATCTGAGCCGCACTATTGCCGGCAAGAACCCGGGCACGGCAGTCGAACTGTCGATCTGGCGTGACGGCAAGGAGCAGAAGATCTCCGTGACGCTGGGCAAGCTCGACGAAGCTGCCGCTCCGACTGAAGAGCAGCAGCAGGCGCCTGCCGAAGAGCCCGCCGCTCCTGCTCCGACCAGCGTCGGCCTGACGCTGGTGCCGAACTCGGGTGGCGAAGGCCTGCTGATCCAGGACGTCGATCCGAACTCGCCGGCCGCCGAGAAGGGCTTCGCCGTGGGCGACACCATCCTCGAGGTCAACAACCAGGCCGTGAAGTCGGTCGAGGACTTCGAGAAGGCCATCACGGCCGTCAAGGATGCGGGCCGCAGCACGGCCCTGGTGAAGGCGCAGCGCGAGGGCAACACCCGGTTCATCGGGCTGCCGATCACTGAAGCCAAGTCGTAATCACACTACCGGGCCCCGGAGCACTCGTTCCGGGGCCCTTTTTCCCTTACGTCCTCCTCGCAAAGACCGGGATCCGCAAGGGTTCCGGTCTTTGCCGGAATGACGCAGAATAGCGCAGGGCTAGCGACATGAAGATTCTGCTGATCGAAGACGACCGCGAGGCGGCGAGCTACCTGATCCAGGCGCTCGACGAGGCGGGCCATATCGCCCACCACGCCAGCGACGGCGAAACCGGCTACGCCATGGCGTCGTCGATGGACTACGACGTGCTGGTGGTCGATCGCATGCTGCCGCGCCGCGACGGGCTGTCGATCATCGAAAGCTTGCGCGCCGAGGACAACCAGACGCCGGTCCTGATCCTGTCGGCGCTGGGCGAGGTGGACGACCGGGTGACCGGGCTGCGCGCCGGGGGCGACGACTATCTGGTCAAGCCTTACGCCTTCACTGAACTGCTGGCGCGCATCGAAGTCCTGGCACGGCGTTCGTCGCCGGCCGAGGCGGCGACGAGCTTCGAGGTCGGCGGGCTGGCGCTCGATCGGTTGAGCCGCAAGGTGGAGCGCGACGGCGAGCAGATCCTGCTGCAGCCGCGCGAGTTCCGGCTCCTCGAATACCTGATGAAGAATGCCGGCAAGGTGGTGACCCGCACCATGCTGCTGGAGAATGTCTGGGACTATCACTTCGACCCCCAGACCAATGTCATCGACGTGCACATGTCGCGGCTGCGCGCCAAGATCGACAAGGGCCACGCCAACCCGCTGCTGCACACCATCCGCGGCGCGGGTTACATGATCCGCGACTGACGATGTTCAGGCTCGCCCAGCTCTGGCGCACGACCACCGTGCGCCTCACCGCGCTGTTCATGCTGATCTTCGTGATCTTCGCGGTGGTGCTGCTGGGGCTGATCACCTGGCAGACCTCGGTGCAGCTGCAGCGCCAGCAGACCGACGCGATCGATCGCGAGGTGGGCCAGTTCAAGCGCCTCGACAGCGAAGCGGGTTTCCGGGGCACCATCGTCGCCGTGCAGCGGCTGGCCAGCCAGCCCGGGCCGGGGATCTACTTCCTCGCCGACCCCTCAGGGCAGCTGATCGTCGGCAATGTCACCGACCTGCCCCCCGAAGTGCTGGCCGAGCCCGGCACCTACAGCTTCAACTATTCCAAGCCCCGGCCGTTCGACGATCCGGATGCCGAGGACGCCGCATCGCCGCAGCGCCAGGGCTACGCCATGGTGCGCTCCGAGAAGCTGACCAGCGGGCTGATCCTCGTGGTCGGGCGCGACGTGGTAGAGCGGCGCGGGTTCACCGCCATCGTGCTGCAATGGTTCGCGGTCGGCGCCGGCGGCATCCTGCTGTTCTCGCTGGTGGCCGGCGTCGTGACCGCAGTGCGCGTGCTGCGCCGCATCGACACCATCTCCTCGACCTCCAACAAGATCATGTCCGGCAACCTCAGTGAGCGCGTGCCGGTGACCAAGCGCAACGACGAGTTCGACGCGCTCGCCACCAACCTCAACCTCATGCTCGACCGCATCGAACAGCTGATGCAGGGGATGAAGGAGGTGACGGACAACGTGGCCCACGACCTGAAGACGCCGCTGACTCGGCTGCGCAACAAGGCGGAGTCGGCGCTGCGCGAGGGGCAGGGCGAGGAGACGCGCAAGGAAGCGCTCGAGACCACGATCGAGGAGAGCGACAAGCTCATCAAGACCTTCAACGCGCTGCTGATGATCGCCCGCGCCGAGGCGGGAACGCCCTCGGGGGCGCTGAGCGAGATCGACCTGAGCGCCGTTTTGGTGGACGTCGCCGAGCTCTACGGGCCTCTCGCTGAGGAAGAGGGGCTGACCCTGGAGACCGACATTCCGGACGGAGTGAAGATCAACGGCAACCGCGAGCTGCTGGGGCAGGCGCTGGTCAACCTGATCGAGAACGCGCTGAAATACTACGAGCCGGAAGAGGGCAAGGCCGGGCTGATCAAGGTGAGCCTCAAGCGCGAGCCGGGCAGGGTGCGCATCGAGGTGGCCGACAACGGGCCGGGTATCGCTGCCGAGGACCGGGGCCGGGTGGTCGAGCGCTTCGTGCGGCTGGAAAAAAGCCGGACCGAGGCGGGATCCGGATTGGGGTTGTCGCTGGTGGCGGCAGTGGCGCAACTGCACAAGGGCGAGCTCCGGCTGGAGGACAACGCCCCGGGTGTGCGGGCAGTGATTGATCTGCCGGCCTAATGCGCCCGCGCTGCGAAACTATGCGCAAATTGCTGGCGGCGCGTAAGCAAATGGAGACCGGCACCGTGGCATGAGGCGGCTATGACCACGTTCATAGTCCATCTGCCGGCAACCGATTTTCACCGGCTGTCCATGTTCGACCAGGCATCGGTCGAGCGGGTACATATCCCACAACTCGTCAGCCTGAGGCCGGATCGCAGGATCACGCTTGTCCGCACGACCTTCCGCACGGTCGGCAAGCTGTCCAAGATGTTTCCCGACTGGCAGTTCCAGGCGCTGCTCGGCGGCTAATGCGCCGTCTGTACCGAGGTCTCGCCGATGCCGATGCCGGCGACTTTGCCGCTCTTCAGCACGTAGCCGATGTACTGCGCGATATCGGAGTAGCCGCCCGGGCGGTCGGCGCGGTAGGCGATCTTGCCGCCTGAGGCGGCGCCGAACGTTGCCTTGAGGTCGGCGGTCGAGGCGCCGAGGCCGGGAATGCCGAACGCGGGGACCGCGAAGCCGGCGGGGGCGGCGTCGCAGCCGGCGGCGGGCTTCTTTGCCGCTTCCGCGGCGACCATCATGACGAACTCGAAGCCGCCCAGCGCGTTCGAGATGAACCACACATTGGCGCCCTCGGTGCCATAGCAGAGCCAATCGGCGCGGCCGGCGCCGTCACCCTCATGCTGGATGGTGCCGCCGAAGGCCTTCTGCACATCCTTGAGCTTGGTGCGCTGCAGCTGAACAGTCAGCTTGCCCACGCCGATTGCCTTCACCGGCGGCTTCTCGAGATTGGCCTTGGCGAAGTTGAAGCTGTTGCCGAAGATCGCTTCGCCCATGCCACCCAGGGAGGCGGCGGAAGCGGGGACGACACTCAGGGTGAGGGCGGCGACGAGGGCGGCAAGCTTGCGGGACATCGGGAGCTCATGGGATTTCGCTGGCGCGGGAACATAGCGATGCCGATGGCGAAATCCAGTGACATTTGGGCGGGGCTTGATATCGAACGGGGATGAAAGTCGCGCTCGAAACCCTGCTGTCGTCCGCCCCCTACCTTAGGGATCTCGCCGAACGCCACGCCGACTGGTTCGCCGCGGCGCGGAAACTGTCGCCAGACGTCGCGTTGGCGGCGGTGCTCGATCAGGTGACGAAGGCCGGGCAATCGGCCGCTACCGAGGACGAAATCGGCCGGGAATTGCGCATCGCCAAGGGGCGCGTGGCGCTGCTGGCCGCAGTGTCCGAGGTCGAGGGGCGCTGGACCACGGCGCAATCGACAGCGGCGCTGTCCGACCTCGCCGATGCTGCACTCGATGCGGGACTCGAGGTGCTGCTGCGACTGGCGGCGGCGCGCGGGCTGACCGAAGCGACGGCAGCGAACTGCGGGCTGGCGCTGTTCGCGCTCGGCAAGCACGGCGGGCGCGAGCTCAACTATTCGAGCGACATCGATATCGTGGCGTTCTTCGATCCCGAGAAGGGCGCGGTGACGGAGCGGGGCGAGGAGACGAAGTTCTTCACGCGTATTGTTCAGCGGCTTGCCTCGTTGATGCAGGACCGCACCACGCATGGCTACGTGTTCCGCACCGACCTTCGGCTGCGGCCCGACCCCGGCGCGACGCCGGTTGCGCTGCCGACCGAGGCCGCGCTCGCCTATTACGAGAGCCGTGGGCAGAACTGGGAGCGGGCGGCCTGGATCAAGGCGCGGCCCTGCGCTGGGGATAGGGCGGTTGGAGAGCGGTTCTTGAAGGACCTCGCGCCGTACGTGTGGCGCAAGCACCTCGACTTCGCGACCATCGCCGACATCCAGGCGATGAAGCGCCAGATCAACATCACCAAGAATGTCGGCGATGCGCGCGTGGCCGGGCACAACGTCAAGCTCGGGCTGGGCGGCATCCGCGAGATCGAGTTCTTCACCCAGACGCAGCAACTGATCGCCGGCGGGCGCGACCAGACGCTCAGGGTGCGGCCGACTGCCGAGGCGCTCAAGGCGTTGGCGGCAGTGAACTGGATCTCGAAGCGGGCGGCCACTGACCTCACCCGCATCTACTGGTTCCTGCGCGCGGTAGAGAACCGGCTGCAGATGCTGCGCGACGAGCAGACCCACGTGATGCCCGAAGCGGAGGCCGACATCGCGGTGATCGGCACGCTGATGGGCGAGAAGGATCTGCCAGCGTTCGAAACGGTTTACCGGGCGGCGTTGAATCAGGTTGTGGGCTACTACTCGGACCTGTTCGCCGAGGGCGAGAGCCTTGCGGCGGGTGGCGGCAACCTGGTGTTCACCGGCTCGGACGACGACCCGGAGACCATCGAGACACTGTCGGGGATGGGCTTCAAGCAGCCCTCCAAAGCCATCGAGACGGTGAAGAAGTGGCACTATGGCAGCTACGCCGCGACCCGCGCGTCGGCCGCCCGGGCGCATCTGACCGAGCTGCTGCCGGCGCTGCTCTCGACCATTTCGGGCGCCGGCAACCCGGATGAGGCGCTGGGGCGCTTCGACAACTTCCTGTCCCGGTTGCCCTCTGGCGTGCAGCTCTTCGCGCTGCTGCGCAACCACGAGAACCTCCGCAGCCTCCTCGTCGCGCTGATGGCCTCGGCGCCGCGCATGGCCGACGCCGTGATCCACCGCGCGCATGTGATGGACGGGCTGATCGATCCGGCCTTCGCCGACGACGTGCGGCGGCGCGAGACGCTGCTGGCCAAGATCGAGGCGTTCTTCGCCGACGCGCGCGACTACCAGGACGTGATCGATCGCGCCCGCATCATCGGGCAGGAGCAGATGTTCCTGATCGCGGCGGGGCTGCTCGCCGGCTCGATGGATGCGGCGCGGGCAGGGGAGCAGTTCACGACGCTCGCCGAAGCGCTGCTGACCCGGCTGTTCGACGCAGTGCGGCGCGAGTTCGAAAAGCGCCACGGCGTGGTGCCCGGGGCGCGGGTGGCATTACTGGCCTTCGGCAAGATGGCGAGCCGCGAGATGACGGCACGCTCCGACCTCGATTTCATCATGCTCTATGACGCGAGCGGCGAGGAATCGAACGGCGAAAAGCCGCTGGCGGCGAGCCAGTATTACGCCCGGCTGACGCAGCGGCTGCTGGCGGCGCTGAGCGCCCCGACCTCAGAGGGCGTGCTCTACGAGGCCGACATGCGGCTGCGGCCCTCGGGCAATGCCGGCCCGCTGGCCACCAGCCTCGCCGGCTTCATCCAGTATCACCACGAGAGCGCCTGGACCTGGGAGCACCTGGCGCTGAGCCGGGCGCGCGTGGTCTACGCCGACGGCGAACTCGGCGCCAAAGTGGATGCGACGGTGGCGGAAATCCTGTCGCGGCCGCGGGAGGTGGCAAAGACCATCGACGATGTGCTGGCGATGCGGGCGCTGATGAGCAAGGAACGGCCGCCGCGGCACGCCTTCGACCTGAAGCTGGCGCCGGGCGGACTGGTCGACCTCGAGTTCATCGCCCAATCGGCCCAACTGGTGGCGGGGGACACCGTCGCGACACCCCAGGCCACCACCGGCGTGGTGCTGCGACGGCTGGCCGAGACTGGGCTGGTCCCCGCAGGGCTGCGGCTGGCCGAGATCCTCGAACTCTATTCGACCGTGTTGCAGGTGATGAGCGCCGCGCTGGCCGACCCGTTCAAGGACGAGGGCTGGACCGAAGCCTTCCGCGAACTGCTGGCGCAGCGAACGAACACGCCGAACTTCGAGCGCCTGGCGGCCGATGTGCGCGAGATGGAGGCTGAGGTAAGCGCGGCGGCTGAAGGTTGGTACGCTCGGGCCGAGCGGATGTAGCCCTCACGGGTGCCGGGTAGCGGGCAGGGGAGTGGCCTCCCGTGCCCGCGCCCACAATCATGCCGCGGTGTATGCGACCTCCACGTCCAGCACCCAGGTAACGCCGAAGCGGTCCTTGAGCATGCCGTAGAGCGGCGACCAGCCGGCGGGGGCGAGTTGCTGGAAGATGGTGGCGCCGTCGGAGAGCTTTTCCCAGTAGCGGCTGATCTCGTCGGCGCCGTCGCCGCGGATCGAGACGAAGAACGGGATTTCGCCCGGGTTCCACGACAGGCGCGACGGCACGTCGTAGGCCATGATGCGGAAGCCGCTCTCGGCGGCGACCTGGCCCCACATCACCTGATCGGCCTCTGCCGGGTTCTGTACCGCTCCTGCATCCCTGTAGGTGATCAGTGCCTGATCGCCACCGAAGACGGAGTGGTAGAACGCCAGCGCGGCGCGGGCATCGCCTCGGAAGTTAAGGTGGGTCGTGGCATTGATGGTCATGGTGGCTCCTTCTGTGTTTGGCCTGAAGCTGCTATACGCCACGGCAACTGCCACTTTCTGTCAGTTGGATGATGGCCCGACCCGACCGGCTTTTCCGGCTCCTGCAGGCGATGCGCGTCATGCCCGCGCCGATCACCGCGACCCGTCTCGCCGACGAGATGGGCGTATCGCTGCGCTCGCTCTATCGCGATATCGACAGCCTGCGGGCAGGCGGCGCCCGGATCGAGGGCGAGCGGGGCTATGGCTATCGGCTGATCGAGGACTATGCGCTGCCGCCGCAGACCTTCGATCGGGCGGAAATCGAGGCGCTGGCATTGGGCCTGGCGCAGGTGAAGCTGATGGGCGATCCGGACCTGGCGAAGGCCGCCACCGCGGTGCTGGCCAAGGTCGCGGCGACGCTACCCGATGACGGCGAGCAGCATCTGTTCCACGCAATCTCGCAGGTCTATCGCCCCGAGGTGCGCCATGCCTCGGCCCTCGACATGAACCTGATCCGGCAGGCCTGCTGGCGCGAACAAGCCCTGACCATCCGCTATGCCGATAAGGGCCACGCCGTGACGGAACGCACCATCCTGCCGCTGGCTGTCGTCTACACGGACCGGACGCTGACTGTGCTCGCGTGGTGCTGCCTGCGCGAGGCGTTCCGCATGTTCCGGTCGGACCGGATCACGGAGCTGCGGATGGCGGGGACCAGCTTTCGGCCACGGCGCGCGGCGTTGCTGCGGGACTACCTGACGGAGTTGCGGGCACGCGAAACAGGGCCGGCAACCGCCTGATCTTGCCGATGCCGCTACTTCGGCAGCGCCGCGATGCACTCCTCCAGCGGGCCGCTGGCCTCGTGTGAACCGGAGAGGTCGACGGCGAGCTGGCCGGCGTTGTCCGGCAAGGTCAGGACCAGTGTGCGGGCCAGCTTGATCGGGCCAACGAGCTCCGCCGGCGCTACCTTCGGGGCGACCGTTACCATGCTCAACCCGTCGACAATCTCGACCTTGCCGCTGAGCTCGGTCCACTGCGCCGGCTGGATGTCGAGTGTGAGGCCCTTGAGCGAGGCCGCTGCGGGGATGCTGGCATCGGCGGCGGTGACCTGCAGCCGGGGCGTCAGCTGCCGCAGGTTTTCACCATTGAGCGAACTGAAGACGGTCAGCAGGAACTTCGGCTGCTGCGGGGTGACGGGCGATCGCAGGGTGCAGGTTCCGCCCGCCAGCCATGACGGAGGAGGTGCCTCCTGGGCCATGGCGGCCCCAAGGCCGGCGCAGGTCATGGCGATGGCCGCAAGCAGGGTGTGAGTTGGGCTCATAATAGTCTCCAAATGCAGACAATACGGCAGTGCCCTGTTCCACTATCCTAACGGTTATCCGTCGGTCATGTCGACCAGCGTTGGAAATGACTTCGTCCTCGACGCAAAGCACACCAAACAATCGCAGAATACGCGCGACCAAATCTTCGAGAATTTGTATTGCTGCCGATCTTGCAGGCGGAGATCGCGGTGGGAACTAACCTATGCGGTAAGGACGCCCCTAGGCGGCGTTCGCATTTTCCTCCGCCAGCATCGAGGGAGGTGCCGCATCGAGGATGCGGCACCAGGCGGGATGCACCCGCTACATCACTTGCAGTGGCCCGGGTTGCCTGTGCAGGTGGTAACGGGGTCGTTGCCGAGGTTACCTTGCCCGGTCGTCGTATCCTGCGTCGCCGTGCCGTTGGCGTTTCCCTTAACGTCCTTGGTGGTCACGGGGTACGTACAGGTCGAGTCGGGACCGTTCTTGGTGTAGGTCCCTCCGTCGGCCTCGCACGCGGCCGACGATCCCGACGCCAGGGCGCTGCCGGTGCCGATCGCGAGGCCTCCGCCGAGCAACGTGATCGTAGCCGCCGCGGCCATAAGCATAGTGTATCCACGCATGATTTCTCTCCTTGCTCGTCGCCAGAGCCGATCCACCCACACCGCAAGCAGTCAGCCACCTCTGGCAGTGACCGAAAGCAGAACGCGGTGCAGAATCACGCACGTTCCGCCAATGCAGGACGGCCGAGTCGGTTGGGATGAGAGAAAAAATCTGGGCAATATGCTCTGCAGATAGAGGGTACACAGACGCTCTCGCAGGCGCAGCGAGCCATTCCCCGAATAGGAGACGCACTAACAAGACATACTCAATAGTTGAACACCCTAACCCCGGGCGTCATACGCTGGCATGGCTACATTTTAGCCAAATTGTACTGTGCGCCGACTTATGCCCTATCGCAACAGGCGAGAGATAAAGTGATCACGGGGGCGAACCACACCTTCAGGCGTGTCGCTGACGCTTAAGCCGCCTTCGCGCCTTCCTCGGCCAGCAGCGGCAAGCTCACCGCTACGGTTGTGCCCAGCCCCTGCCGGCTGTCGATGGCGAGGTGGCCACCGCTGAGCTCCGCTATCGCCCGCGCAATCGCAATCCCCAGCCCCGCGCCTTCGCGGTCCCGCGTCAGCGCGGCGTCGCCGAAGACGAACGGCTGCGACAGGGTGTCCAGTCGTTCGGTGGTCATGCCGATGCCTGTGTCGGTGATTTCGAGGACGACGCCGTCGGCGGCGGCGTAGGCGGCAAGGGTGACTTTGCCACCGCGCGGGGTGAAGCGGACGGCGTTTTCGACGAGGTTGGACATCATGCGTTCGATCGCGAAGCGGTCGGCGGTGAGGAGCGCGGTGCAGGGGCCGCCGAGGCCGAAGGTGACGCCCGCCTGCTGCGCCTGGCTGGCAAAGCGGCGGAATACGCCGACCAGCAGTTCGTCGGCGGTGAAGCGGTCGGACTTCAGCTCGCGGCGGCCGCCTTCGAGTTCGGCGAGTTCGAGGATCGAGCCGAAGAAGCCGAGCAGGCGTTCGCCGGAGCTTTTCACGGCCTCGACATAGCTCACGTATTTGGGGTCGCCGAGCGGCCCGTAGGGCTGCTGGCGCAACATGTCCGCGAAGCCGATGATGTGGTTGAGCGGGGTGCGGATGTCGTGGCTGAGATGAGCGAGGAAGCTGGTCTTGGAGCGGCTGGCGGCTTCGGCGCGGAGCTTTTCCTCGTGGTAGCGGCGGGCCAGCAGGCGCTGCTCTTCACGGATCGAGGTGAGCAACTGGTTGGTGCGGCGGCTCTCGGTGACGTCCATCACCAGCGTGACGAAGCCCGAGCCTTCGAGCGGGCGCTCCTCAATGAGGAGGGTGGAGCCGTCCTCGCGGTGGAGTTCGAGCAGTCGGTTCTCCCAGTCCTCGCGGACCGATTGCATGTAGCCGCCCTGGGCGAGGCTCTTGACCACTTCGTGGTAGGCGGAGCCGGAGGGGAGCGCGTCGTGCGCCACGCCGAGCCGCTCGGCGAAGCGGCCATTGCTGGCGATGAGCCGCGCATCGGCACCCCAGCAGGCGACGCCGAAGGGCAGCGTTTCGATCAATGCAGCGTAGCCGCTGGTCGCGGTGCGACCAGTCAAACGGGTGAGCAACCACTCCAGCACGCCGATGGCGGTGCGACGCAGCCAACTGCTTCGTACCACACCGTCAGGCGCACGGAATCGCTTCGCCTCGTCGCCGGATTGCTCCGTCGGCCGCATCAAGTTCTCCGTCTATGTGATTGGGACGACCCAGTGATTTGCCCCGTAGGGGGACTTTGAATCCGCTTCGCCGTCACTGTCCAGAGGGGTTCCTGAACGGGGTGGCGGCGAAGCGCAAAATCGTGAGTCGGCTGAATCACTTAGCGCCGAAGAAAAATTCTTCTAGCGCTAAGGTTCTGTTAACCAGCCAGGGTCCGCTCGAGGATATCGGCGGTGTTGCGGCTGAGGGTGCCGGATTCCTGAAGCGATTTCAGCGCTTTCTCGGCTTCGCTTCGACGTACGGATTCGTAGCTGCGCCATACGCGGAAAGCCGTAAGCACGCGCGCCGCGACCTGCGGGTTGCGCTTGTCGACGTCGCCCACGAACTCGGCGAGGAAGCGGAAACCGGCGCCGTCCTTGCGGGCGAACTGCGTCGGGTTGTTCATGCCGAACGTCGCCATCAGTGCCCGCAGCCGGTTGGGGTTGTTCTGCGGGAAATCCGGCGAGGCAAGGATCGCCTTGATGCGGGTGAGCGCAGCGTCGTCGGAGGCGAGCGCGTTGAGCGACAGCCACTTGTCGAGCACCAGCGGATCGGCGGTGAACTGCCGGTAGAAATCCGACAGCAGTGCATCGGCGTCCGGCGTCCATGACTGGACGACGGTGGAGAGCGCCGACAGCCGGTCGGTCATGTTGAGCGCCCGCTCGTACTGCTCGCGCGCCAGCTGGTCGGCGCCGGTGGCCTTGCCCAGGACGAGCAGGCCGAGCGCCGTGTTCTTCATCGAACGGCGGCCGGTCTGCTGGAAATCCGGCGAGTAGGCGAGGCGGCCGTCATTAGTGAGGTAGACCTTCTCCAGCGTCGGGGCGAGGCGGGCGACCAGTGCCGTCACTAGGCCCGTCCGCACTTCGTGGATGCGGTCGGGATCGACATCGTGGCCGATCTCGCGGGCGATGGTCTGCTCGTTGGGCAGGACGAGCGCCAGCGCCTTATAGGCCGGGTCGAGTTCCTTCGAGGCCAGCGTTTCCTCGAGCGCATCGGCGATGGCCGTAACCTGCGCGTCGCTCCACGCCATGCCGCCGACGGCAGCGACGAGGAGGCGCATCGAGACGTCCTGCAGCGCCTGCCAGCGGTTGAACGGATCGGCATCGTGCCGCGCGAGGAACAGCTGGTCCGCCTCGCTGGCATTGCTGTTGAGCGTCACCGGGGCGGAGAAGCCGCGGAACAGTGACGGCACCGGCCGGTTGGGGATGCCGGTGAAGCTGACGCTGATCTTGTTGGTGTCCATGACGATCAGGTCGTCGCGCACTTCGCCGCCGGAGACCGAAGCCCAGCTCATCGGGCTGCCGTTGGGGCCGATGAGGCCGAACTTGATCGGCAACACCATGGGTTGCTTGTTGTCCTGGCCCGGGGTCGGCTTGTTCTCCTGCACGATGTCGAGCGTGTAGGTCTGCGTCGCCTGGTCGAACCGGTCGGTGACGGTGACCTCAGGGGTGCCGGCCTGCAGGTACCACTGCTGGAAGTGCTGCAGGTTCTGGCCAGAGGAGTCCTCGAACACCTTGATGAAGGCTTCGATGGTTGTCGCCTCGCCGTCATGGCGCTCGAAATAGAGGTCCATCCCCTTGCGGAAGCCGGCCTCGCCGAGCAGCGTCGCCAGCATGCGGACGATCTCGGCGCCCTTCTCGTAGATGGTCGCCGTATAGAAGTTGTTGATCTCCTTGTAGCGATCCGGCCGCGGCGGATGGGCCAGCGGGCCGCCATCCTCGGGGAACTGCGTCTGGCGCAGCTGGCGCACGTCGTCGATGCGGTTCACCGGGCGCGAACGCTCGTCCATCGAGAATTCCTGATCGCGGTAAACCGTCAGGCCTTCCTTGAGGCAGAGCTGGAACCAGTCGCGGCAAGTGATTCTGTCGCCGGTCCAATTGTGGAAATACTCGTGCGCGATGACGCTCTCGATATTGATGTAGTCAGCGTCGGTGGCGCTCTCGGGCTTGGCGAACACCAGCTTGTCGTTGAAGATGTTGAGGCCCTTGTTCTCCATCGCGCCGAAGTTGAAATCGCTGACGGCGACGATGTTGAACACGTCGAGGTCGTATTCGCGGCCGAAGCGGCGCTCGTCCCAGGCCATGGAACGCTTCAGCGAGTCCATGGCGTAAAGGCACTCGTTCTCCTTGCCATGCGTGCAGTAGATGCCGAGTGTCACCTCGCGACCCGACGAGGTCGTGAAGCTGTCATGGATCGAGCCGAGATCGCCGGCGACCATTGCGAACAGGTAGGCCGGCTTCGGGAACGGATCTTCCCACACGGCGAAATGCTTGCCGTCGGGCAGGGCGCCTTTCTCGACCAGGTTGCCGTTGGAGAGGAGGATCGGCGCCAGCACCTGGTCGGCGGTCATCCGCACCTTGAACGGCGCCAGCACGTCGGGACGATCGAGATAGTAGGTGATGCGGCGGAAGCCCTCGGGCTCGCACTGCGTGCACCAGGTGCCGTTGGAGCGATAGAACCCCATCAGGCGGATGTTCTTTTCCGGCTCGACCGCCACTTCGGTCTCGAGCACGAAGCGCTTGGTCGGCGGCTGGTGAATGGTGAGGCCGGTGGCCGTCGCCTCGTAAGCGGTGAGCGCCTGCGGCAGCCCGTCGATGGCGACGCTGCGCAGCGTCAGCTCCTCGCCATCGAGCACCAGCGGCGTGCCCGGCGCGGTATTGGCCCGCGGCACCAGCGTCAGCATCGCCCGGATGACCGAGGTCTCCGGCGCGATCTGGACATCCAGCTCGACCTTCTCGATCGCGTAGGGCGTCTCGGCATAATCCTTGAGAAAGACCGTCTCTTCGTTCTCGCCGCGCATTAAATTCTCCGCAACATCAACTCGTTAACCAACTGTGGCGCAGGCGCAACAGCCGAATCCCATGGTTAGTGTATTCTGTGCGGCTGACAACCAGCCATTTGGACACGATCCTTGCCGATTTCGGCAGTATTGGGATTGGCGCCTGGCTGGCCCGCCAGCACGCACCTCCGTCACGCTATTGGCGCGACGCGTGCGTAATCCAGAATACAGAAGAGGGTAAAGCCCTCGGATGGGCAAGAGCCGCTTGACCTCAACCTATGTTGAGGCCGTAGCCGTGCCGCCATCCTGACTAAGAGGGAGACGGTCGTGTTCGACAAAGTGTTCAAGTGGTTCGAGGATCGGCTCAATCCCTATCCGCTGGGCGAACCCGTGCAGCCGCCAAAGGGCCTCGTCGCGTTCTGCCTGCATTACTGCAAGGGCGCCAAGCGCTGGCTGATCGCCATGGCCGTGCTCGGCGCGGGCGTCGCGCTGGGCGAGATTCTGCTGTTCAGCTTCATGGGCTCGATCATCGATTGGCTCGGCACGGCCGATCGCGCCACCTTCCTCCAGACCGAGGGGTGGAAGCTCGCCCTGATGACGGTGCTGCTGTTGCTGGTGCTGCCGTCGCTGCAGATCTTCGACACGCTGATCATCCACCAGACGCTGATCGGCAACCTGCCGCAGCGCATCCGTTGGATGGCGCACCGGTACCTGCTGCGCCAGTCGATGAGCTACTTCCAGGACGAGTTCGCGGGCCGCATCGGCGCCAAGCTGATGCAGACCGCGCTCGCCGTGCGCGAAGTGGTGATGAAGCTGCTCGACGTCACGGTGTTCGTGGTCGTCTATTTCGCCGGCGCCGTGGTGCTGGCGGCGATGAGCGACCTGTGGCTCGCCGTGCCGTTCCTGGTCTGGCTCGTCGTCTACGTGTCGCTGCTGCGCTACTACGTCCCCCGCCTCGGCAAGGTCGCGGAAGTGCAGGCCGATGCCCGCTCGCTGATGACCGGGCGCATCGTCGACAGCTACACCAACATCGCGACGGTGAAGCTGTTCTCGCATTCGCACCGTGAGGAAGCCTATGCGCATGAGGCCATGGATCAGTTCATGGGCACCGTGCACAAGCAGATGCGGATGTTCGCGCTGCTGCAGATCGTCATCCCGCTGATGAACAACCTGCTGCTGTTCGCGGTGATGGCGGTGGGCATCAACCAGTGGCTGAACGGCTCGATGACGCCGGGCGCGATTGCGGTCGCCACGGCGCTGGTGCTGCGCTTCCAGGGCATGAGCCAGTGGGTCATGTGGGAGATGTCGCAGCTGTTCGAGAACATCGGCATCGTCCGCGATGGCATCAACTCGATCTCGCTGCCGCGCGTCGTCGCCGACCAGCCCGGCGCCAAGCCGATCGGCCCGGTGAAGGGCGACGTTCGTTTCGACGATGTGGGGTTCCACTACGGCAAGGCGTCCGGCGTCATCGATCACCTCGACCTCAAGATCGCGCCTGGCGAGAAGATCGGTCTCGTCGGTCGTTCCGGTGCCGGTAAGTCGACCATCGTCAACCTGCTGCTGCGGTTCTACGACCGCGAGAGCGGGAAGATCACCATCGACGGCACCGACATCGCCACCGTGCAGCAGGATACGCTGCGCGAGCAGATCGGCGTGGTGACGCAGGATACCTCGCTGCTGCACCGCTCGGTGCGCGAGAACATCCTCTATGGCCGCCCCGACGCGACCGAGGAGGAGATGCTCGCGGCGGCGCGGCTGGCCGAAGCCGATGCGTTCATCGAGGGGCTGGTCGATTTCAAGGGCCGCAAGGGCTACGACGCCCATGTCGGCGAGCGCGGCGTGAAGCTGAGCGGCGGGCAGCGGCAGCGTATCGCCATCGCCCGGGTGCTGTTGAAGGACGCGCCGATCCTGGTGCTCGACGAAGCGACGTCGGCGCTGGACTCCGAAGTCGAGGCCGCGATCCAGGGCCAGCTGCAACTGCTGATGCGCAACAAGACGGTGATCGCCATCGCGCACCGCCTCTCGACCATCGCGATGATGGACCGGCTGGTGGTGATCGACGAGGGCAAGATCGTCGAGCAGGGAACGCACGCCGAGCTGATTGCGCTGGGCGGCACCTACGCCAAGCTCTGGGCTCGCCAGTCGGGCGGGTTCCTGGAGATGGACGTGCAGGAGGAGGCGGCTGAGTGATGCTTGCCTCACGCGCGGAATCTCCCTCCCCCTTGCGGGGAGGGTAGCAGAGCAGGACTTGGCCCTGGTCAAGTCCGTTGCGTAGCTGGGTGGGGGGAGCACGACGCTCCGAGCGTGTGGCCACCCCCACCCTTGATCCCTCCCCGCAAGGGGGAGGGAGACGACTGAGAGAATTCGCCTGCCAACTCAACCATCCCAAGGAGGGATCAAATGGAAACTCGTAACTTCATCGGACTCATCGACCTCAGCGCGGGCCCCAATGCCAGCTGGACCAAACTAAAGCGAAAACAATCTGTTAGAGCCCTGACCTGACTCAGTAAGTCGGATACCGGGCTCGGGAAAATGAGTTCAAAATGCTCAACCGAGTCATCGACTGGTTCAATGCCCGTTACTCTCCGGTAGCGCTGGCGAAAAATCCGCAGCCCCCGCAGGGCGTGCGCCAATTCATTACTTACTTCGTTGCCCAGTTCCGTGCGGCGTTCGCGCTGCGCATGGTGCTGGTCGCCATCGGCTCCATCGCCGACGCGATGATGCCGATCTTCGTCGGCCTGATCGTCGGCATGCTGGCGACAACGCCGCCGGGCGAAATGTTCACCCTCAACTGGCAGACCTTCCTCTGGATGATCGCGGTTGTCGTGCTCATCCGGCCGATCACCTTCGTCATCGATACGATGATCCGTAACCACGCGATCGTCCCCAGCCTCGTCAACGTCGTCCGCTGGCAGAGCCACTGGCACGTCATCCGGCAGAGCTGGACTTACTTCCAGAACGACTTCGCCGGCCGCATCGCCAACAAGATCATGCAGGCGGGCGAGGCGATCGAAACGGCGGTCAACCTGGCGATCGACGCGGCCTGGTATGCGGCGGTGTTCGTCGTTGTCGCGATCGTCGTGCTGGCCCGGCTCGACTGGGTGCTGCTGGTGCCGATCGCGGTCTGGATGCTGCTCTATGGCATCCTGTTCACGGTCACCATGCCGCTGATCGCCAAGCATTCCGAGGATCTCTCGGAGGCCAAGTCGGTGATGACCGGGCGTATCGTCGACAGCTACACCAACATCCACACGCTGAAGACGTTCTCGACCGACGGGCACGAGGACAAGTACGTGTCGGACTCGGTGCTGGAGCACACGGTCGAGTTCAGGAAGCTCATGCGGGTGTTCACCTACATGTGGTCGATCCTGTTCATCCTGAACGCCGGCCTTGTGGTGTCGATCACCTGGATCGCGCTGACCGGCTGGAACCAGGGCACGCTGAACGCCGCGGCTGTGGCGACGGCCATCCCCTTCGCACTGCAGATCATGAACATGTCGGGCTGGATCCTCGAGATCGGCTCCAACATCTTCCGCCAGATCGGCACCGTAAAGGACTCGATGGACACCATCGCGCAGCCGATCACCATGATCGACAGCCCGACGGCGCCCAAGCTGCTGGTGAAGGCCGGCGACATCGCCTTCGACAACGTCAGCTTCAACTACTGGCGCGGCAAGGAAGGCACGGTGATGGAGAACTTCAACCTCCACATCAAGCCGGGCGAGAAGGTGGGCCTGGTCGGCCGTTCGGGTGCCGGCAAGTCGACGCTGGTGAACCTGCTGCTGCGTCTGTTCGACGTGGAAGCCGGCACCATCCGCATCGACGGACAGGACGTTCGCGAAGTGACGCAGGAGAGCGTCCGCGCCGCGATCGGCCTCGTCAGCCAGGACACCTCGCTGCTGCATCGCTCGGTGCGCGAGAACATCAAGTACGGCCGCCAGAGTGCGACCGACGAGGAGATGATCCGCGCTGCCGAACAGGCGAAGGTGGCCGACGTGATTGCCGGGTTGAAAGACCCGCGCGACCGCACCGGCTATGACGCCCATGTCGGCGAGCGGGGCGTCAAGCTCTCGGGTGGGCAGCGCCAGCGCGTCGCCATCGCCCGGGTGCTCTTGAAGAACGCCCCGATCCTGGTGCTCGACGAAGCGACTTCGGCACTCGATAGCGAAGTCGAGGCGGCGATCCAGGAGCAGCTGGTGTCGCTGATGGCGGGCAAGACCGTGATCGCCATTGCCCACCGCCTATCGACCATCGCCGCGATGGACCGGCTGGTGGTGCTCGAAAAGGGCCAGATCGTCGAAGAGGGCACACATGCCGAACTGCTGGCCCGTGGCGGGCACTACGCCCAGCTGTGGGAACGCCAGTCCGGCGGGTTCCTGGATATGAAGGCCGAGGCGGAAGCCGCGGAGTAAGAACAGGGGGCGGGCTTCGGTCCGCCCCTCTTTGCACCGGTTCTCCCTCCCCCTCGCGGGGAGGGTAGCGAAGCTGAACTTGGCCGCGAGCCAAGTTCTTAGCGCAGCTAGGGTGGGGGGCCGTCAGTGTGCTATGGCACCTTACCCCGATTTCATGTTTCCTTCGTTTGAATTCAAGCTATTGAGTGTTCAACGAGAACATCAATGAAGCCCCTCGAACCCATTCACCGGCTGTTCGAAAACTGGATCGACCCGTTCGGGAAGTCCGGCGATCTGCGGCCGCCTGCGGTGACGTGGCGGTTCTTCTGGTTCTACATCTCGCAGGCGAAGCTGCCGTTCTTGGCCCTCCTGGTGCTGGGCGGGGCGGTGGCGCTGGTCGAGGCGGCGCTGTTCTACTATGTCGGCCGCATCGTCGATATTCTCGATAGCTCCAACCAGGCCGAAGGCTGGGCCGGGCTGATCGCCGGGTTCGGGCCGGAACTGGTCTGGATGCTGGTGGTGACGCTGGGCATCCGATTCGTCATCACCTGGCTGTCGGCCACGGTAGAAGAGCAGACAGTCAACCTCGGCTTCTACAACCTGGTGCGCTGGCAGGCCTATGCGCATGTGATCCGGCAGAACCTGACCTTCTTCCAGAACGATTTCGCCGGCTCGATCGCGAGCAAGGTCTGGCAGTCAGGCGGCGCAGTCGGCGACTTCATGGTCAGCCTGCTGCAGGTGGTGTGGTTCATCGGCATCTACACCGTGACCACCATCGTCCTGGTCGGCCAACTCGATTGGCGGCTGGCGGCGGCGGTGCTGTTGTGGGTTGCGGCGTTCGCCGGTCTGGCGCGCTACTACGTGCCGCGCATGCGAAAACTCTCGGCCGGAGCGGCGGAGCAGGCCTCGGTGCTGACTGGGCGCATCGTCGACAGCTTCTCCAACATCCAGACGCTGAAGCTGTTCGGCACTGCCGAGACCGACGACAAGTTCGTCAAATCCGGCTTCGAGACCTTCATTGCGGCGATGACCAGGCTGGCGCGGACGCTGGTCGGCGTCCGGACGGCGATGGGCATGCTGTCGGGCGTGGCGATTGCCGGCATCGCGGCGCTATCGGTGCACCTGTGGACCGAGGGGTTGATCAGCGTTGGCGGCGTCGCCTTCACCACCGGCCTGATCCTGAGGCTCTATAACCTGCTCGGCCGGCTGATGAACCAGCTCAACGGCCTGATGCGCAATTACGGCACGGCGCAGAACTCGGCCGAACTGATCGCCCGGCCGCTCGGACTGGTCGATGCGCCGGATGCCAAGCCGTTGGTGGTGACCAAGGCTGCGATCTCGTTCGACCATGTAAGCTTCAAGTACGACAACGCCTTGCCGGTGATCGATGACCTGCAACTCGAGATCAAGGCGGGCGAACGGGTCGGGCTGATTGGCCGCTCCGGGGCGGGCAAATCCACCATCGTCAACCTGCTGCTGCGCTTCTACGACGTGCAGGGCGGCACGATCTCCATCGACGGGCAGGACATCGCGCACGTCACCCAGGAGTCGCTGCGCGCCAATATCGGCGTGGTGACGCAGGACACCTCGCTGCTGCACCGCTCGATCCGCGCCAACCTCACCTATGGCCGGCCGGATGCCACCGACGACGAGATGTTCGCCGCGGCGGCATCGGCAGAGGCCGACGATTTCATCGAGCAACTGATCGACCAGAAGGGCCGCACCGCCTACGACGCCTTCGTCGGGGAACGCGGCGTGAAGCTGAGCGGCGGGCAGCGCCAGCGCGTCGCCATCGCCCGCGTGCTGCTGAAGAATGCGCCGATCCTGGTGCTCGACGAGGCGACCTCGGCGCTCGACAGCGAAGTCGAGGCAGCGATCCAGAGTCAGCTGAAGACGCTGATGGACGGCAAGACCGTGCTGGCGATCGCGCACCGGCTCTCGACCATCGCCGAGATGGACCGGCTGATCGTGCTGGAGCAGGGTCGGATCGTCGAGCAGGGCACGCACGCCGAGCTGCTGGCGACGGGCGGGCACTACGCTTCGCTGTGGGCCCGGCAGTCGGGCGGGTTCCTGGATCTCAAGGCGGCGGAGTAAGGGCCCTCAGCGCCGGATGCGGTAGCGGAGGTGCGTGACGCCGTCGCCCTCGAGCACCCGGACACGTTCCAGTTCGCGCTGCCCGACGCCGAGATGCTCGAACAGGCGCCGGCCGTCGCCGAACAGCACCGGCACCAGGTGGATCTCCAGTTCGTCGAGCAAGCCGGCCTTGATCGCCATGGGGCCAACGCTCGCGCCGTGCACCAGCACGTTCCTGCCGCCGGCAGCCTTCTTGGCCTCGCGCATGGCGTAGGCGAGATCGTCGACGTAGTGGACCAACGGCCACTTGGCTGCCCAGTCGGGAGCAGCGTGGCGGCTGAGGATGTAGATGGGCGCCCCGCCGTGATTGTCGCCGTTCCAACCGCCGGCCGGCTCGAACGTGCCGCGTCCGGCGACCACGGCGCCGGTCGCCATCATCTCATCCCAGACCTGCCGGTTTACCCCGCTCAACCGGGCCAAGGCCGCGTCGAAATCGCCGCCTTCGGCATCGGGGAATATCCACTCGTGCAGCCGGTCGCCGCCGTCGCCAAGGCCGTTGTCGGGGCGCTCGTTGGGGCCGGCGATGAAGCCGTCGAGGGACATGGACATGTAGAGCACGCTCGAAGACATGGGTTTCACTCCTTTTCGGTGGAACGCCGGAACTGGCCTCCTATGTTCCCGACGAACGAGCGATCCCGATTTCGACAGCGACTAGCCGATCTCCTTCAAGATCGTCTCCAGCGACGAGGTGAACGCCTCCTCGACGCTGCCGCCAAGGCTGAAGGCGTTGCCGATCTCCATCAGGATAAAGCCGTGGAGGAACGCCACCAGGGTGCGTGACAGCGGCAGGATGCGCGCCTCGGCGATGCCGGCGGCCTTCAGTTCCTCGAACAGCGGCTGGGCCGAGAACAGGCAGGCGGCGCGGATCTCCGGGTCGTTGAAGGCGTTGCCGCTATAGATCGCCTTGTAGCGGTTGGGCGTCGTGAGGCCGAAGCGGCGATAGGCGGTGGCCATGGCGAGGAGCCGCGCCTTGGGTGTGTCGCCCTGGGTTTCGCGACGGAGATAGGCCTCTAGCCCGTTGAGGATCTCGATCTCGACGACCTTCAGGATCGCTGCGCGGTCGGCGAAATGCTTGTAGAGCGAGGGGGCTTTCACCCCCGCGCTCTGTGCTACGGCACCCATGGTCAGTGCCTCCGGACCCGACGCCTCGACCAGCGTCAGGGCGATGGCGGCGAGTTCCGCGGGCGAGGTCTTAGCGGGCGTCGGCAAGCTTTTGCGCCTTTCTGGCCGGCCCGATGAGGCCGAGATGCGTGTGGTGGTCGAAGCCGGGATACTTGAACCCGTAACCCACAGCGCGGTCCATGCCGATATGGGCGGCCCAGATCAACGCCAGTTCGGTGAGCCAGAAGATGCCACCGAACCAGCCGATGGCGCCGAGCACGGCGGGCACCGCGTAGGTATGGGCCAGGTTGTAAATCTTCGCCCCGGTCTTCGGACCAGCATAGAGGCCGAAGAACGACAGGTCCGGGGCGAGCAGCAGAATGGCGAACAGCCACCAGTTGCCGCCGAGGAACCAGTAGGCGGTAACAGCGGCGGCGAGCGCCACGAAGCCTTCGATACGAAGGTGCGAGACGACGGACTTGGGCGGAAAACCGGGGGTGACGGACATGACAAACCTCAATGGCTAACGTGTGTAGCTATGATAGCTACATGTGTTAGCCATGAGAGTCAAGCGGGGTGTGGTGCGGGGCGTAGGGATGGTGCGGATACACCTCCGCCGTCATTCCCGCGAAGGCGGGAACCTAGTGGGATGCTGCGTCGCAGGTGAACGTTGAGAAATCCCACTGGGTCCCCGCCTTCGCGGGGATGACGCCGGTGGGAGGGAAGTAGTGGGGGTGTATGGCGCGGCTACCGCGGTTGGCTCGCTACTTCCGCCCGAACGCAGCGGCGATGGCGTGGAAGGCTTTGACGATGTCGTCGGGGGTAGGGGACCTCTCCGGGTCGACCAGCCACTGGGCAATGACACCGGTGGTCACCGCCAGCATCAGCGAACCGACGGCGCGTTTGGTTTCGGCATCAGCATCGGTGGCGGCGAAATCGTCGCCGAGACCGGCGCGGGCATCCTCCTGTCCGCTCGCGATGATGGTGGCGAGTTCGGGGATGCGCATGGCGGTGGCGGCGTTCTCGAAGCTGGCGAGCGACAGTTGGCGGTCGCTGGCAACGGCCGCGGCGAGGTCGCGCCAGTGCTTTTCGAAGCGCTCGCCGTAGTCGGGGATCGAGGCGGCCGGCTCGGCACCGAAATGCTCGCCCCATTCGCCAAGCATCTCGATGATCGCCTGGGTCATCAGCGCGTCCTTCGAGCCGAAGTGATAGCCGATCGAAGCGAGGTTGGTGCCCGAGGCGGCGACGATGTCGCGCGCCGTGGTGTTGGCGTAGCCCTTCTCGCGGAGGCACTTCTTGGCGCCGGCGAGCAGATCTTCCTTGTGTCCCATAACCCTTCCTAACGGCTTCGACGAGTCGGTTCTATACGATCGTATGAAATTCATCTAGACAGCCGTTTTATACATACGTATGAATATCGGCATCGCAACAGGAGATGCCGTGATGACCCACCACCCGATCCGTACCGTGCTGATTTCTGGCGCCAGCGTCGCCGGCCCCTCGCTCGCCTTCTGGCTCAGCCGCTTCGGCTTCGAGCCGACCATCGTCGAGCGCTCCAAGAAGCTGCGCGAGGGCGGCTATGCCGTCGATTTCCGCGGCACCTCGATGGAGGCGCTCCGTCGCATGGACCTGCTCGAGGCGGTGCAGGCCGAGGCGACCAACATGGGGGACATGTACTATGTCGATCGCCGCGACCGGCAGGTCGCGACCATGCCCGCCGCGGCGTTCAGCGGCGAACTAGAGATCATGCGCGGCGACCTGGCGCGGATCCTTTACGACGCTACCAAGGCAGGCACCGAGTACATCTTCGGCGACTCGATCGCCGAGCTCGCCGAGTTCGGCGATGGGGTGGAGGTCCGCTTCGAGAGCGGCATGCACCGGACCTTCGATCTGGTGATCGGCGCCGATGGCCTCCACTCCAACGTCCGCGCGCTGGCCTTCGGCCCGGAGGAGCAGTTTGTGCGCGATCTCGGGCTTTATGCCTCGATCTTCACGGTGCCGAACCGCATGAACCTCGACTACTCAGGCCGGCTGTTCAGTGCGCCCGGTACGCTCGCCGGCGTCTACAGCGCGCGGCAGAACCGGGAGGCGCGGGCCTTGATGTTCTTCGACGGCGACTTCGGCGATTACGACTATCGCGATGTGGGCGCGCAGAAGCGGTTCGTGCGCGAGCGCTTCGCCGGGCAGGGCTGGCACGTGCCGCAGATCCTCGCCGACATGGAGGTGGCGCCCGACTTCTACTTTGACACCATCAGCCAGGTCGTGATGGAGCGCTGGTCGAAGGGCCGGGTGGCGCTGCTTGGCGATGCCGCCCACTGTGCCTCGCCGCTATCGGGCATGGGCACCGGCATGGCGGTGGTCGGGGCGTACATCTTGGCGCATGAACTGAACGCCTCGCGCGACGATCACCAGACCGCATTCGACAACTATCAGCGGAAGCTTCAGCCCTTCGTGAACGCCAGCCAGTCACTAGCGCACAAGGCGGTCGGCGGCTTCGTGCCGAAGGGCAATTTCGGCATCTGGGTGCGCAACCTGATGATGAAGCTGCTGCCGCTGCTGCCGGTCGAAGTGATGCTGAAGGAGACCTACGCTGCGGCCAACGCGATCAGCATCTGAGTGGAGAGGGCGGCGTCGGAACGCCGCCCATCCTATTCACATCGGCATCAGTTCGGCGACTTCGACCGAGCCGCCGGCCGCATAGATCGGGCAGCCGCGCGCGAGCGAAATCGCGTCGTCGAGGCTCTTGGCTTCGAGGATGGAGTAGCCGGTCAGCGCGTTGCCGTTGGTGCTGGTGACACGTCCATCGGCGCCGATGGTCTTGCTCGGCCCGGCCGGGTTGCCCATGTCGGCGACCGCGCCGCCCATGCCCTTGTACCAGGCGACCCACTTGGCCATCGAGTCTTCGACGTCTGCGGGTGAGGAAGCGGGCGATCCGTGAAAGCCCAGGATGTACTTCGCCATTTTTCTGTTTCCCTGTTTGCCGCTGCTTACGGTCACATACTGGTCGGCAGGTTCAGCGGTTTGCCTGTCTCGAGCAGCGTCTTGAGACCCGCAACGACCACCGGCCAGCCGGTATCGATGCCGGCATTGGCCTTCTCGTAGTCGTGGTGGGTGATGGTGAACTTGACGACCTCACCCATCGGCTCGATCGCGAAGGTGACGAGGGTGGGTTGGGAGTTCTCGGCCCAGCTCGGAATGAAGGTCGAAACGATCTTCTTGAGCGGCTCGATCTCGATCACTTCGCCGTCGAGCATGACCTGGCCGTCGCCGCTCAGGTACCGGAACGCCCCGCCGCGCTTGAGGTCGCTGTCGACGCGCGTGCCGTAGTAGTAGAGCGCGGTCAGCTCGGGCTTGGTGAGCGCATCCCAGAGCGCTTCCGGTGTCGTCCGGATGTAGGTCTCGAGCACGAAGTTCGGTTTGTCGGCCATCGGTACTGAACTCTCCAACTGGTTCTTCAAATCGAGTGCGAAGCGCGCGAACGGTTTCTGGTACGGCGCGATCCAGCGATCGGCGACTTCCTGGATCGGGGAGGCGTTCAGGTAGTGATATTTGAACCGCCCCTCCTTGCGGCTCGTCACCAGCTTCGCCTCTTCGAGCACCTTGAGGTGTTTCATCACCCCGAACCGCGTCATACCGAGCCCGCTCTCGAGTTCGGTAAGGGTCTGTCCGGCCTTGTCCCGAAGACTATCGAGAAGTTGTCGCCGGGTCGGATCGGCCAGGGCTTTGAAGACGGCATCCACAGTCACAACAATAGGTGACCAAATGGTCACGTGTCAAGTGTCGACGATAGCGGCTGCTACGGAGGAGGGGATTGGCAGCTGGAATGGTAGCGGCTAGAGAGTCGTCCGCTGGCGGTGAAATCGATTTCGCGGCCGCGCATCGATCGGAGGATCCCCAAAATGGCGAAGACCAAGACCGTTTCGGCCGCTACCGGCTATGGCGAACTCGACCTCGCAGGCCAGTTCCAGCTGACTTCGCCGAAGACGAAGATCAAGGCGCCGATCACGCTGCCCGGCGACGTGCACACCGCGCTGCTTGATGCCAAACAAATCCCCGATCCGTATTTCGGCCAGAACGAAGTCGACGTCATGTGGGTCAACAAGACCCCCTGGACGGTGGAGCGGAAGTTCGACGCCGAGGCTGCCGACATCGATGGCTACCTGACGCTGACGCTCGACAACGTCGACACCATCGCCACGGTGATCCTCAACGGCGAGCCGATCGCCGAAACGCAGAACCAGTTCATCCGCTACGACATCGACGTCACCGGTAAGGTGAAGATCGGCACCAACACGCTACGCATCGAGTTCGCGGTGACCCGCGATGTGGCGAAGGCGCGCTCCGACGCCCATCCGTTCCCGATCCCGTTCACCTACAACTACCTGTCGAACGGCCTCGAAGGCGTGCACATGAACTTCGTGCGCAAGGCTGCCTGCCACGCCGGCTGGGACTGGGGCATCTGCCTGATGCCAACTGGCGTCTACGGCAAGATGGCCATCCGCCGCTCGCGCCTCGCCCGCCAGGAGAGCGTCACGGTCGAGCAGTCGCATGGCAAGAAATCCGTCGAACTCTCGATCACGACTCGCGTTTTCGCCTTCGCCGAGGGTTCGGTCGAGCTGACGCACGAGGTCGACGGGCAGAAGCTCGCCGACAAGGTGGTGGTGCGGCCGGGCGAGAACGTCTTCACCCACAACGTCACCATCAAGAACCCAAAGCTCTGGTGGCCGAACGGGCAGGGCGAGCAGCCGCTCTACGAACTCTGGACCACGCTCGACGGCGAGGTGACCAAGCGCAAGCTGGGCTTGAGAAAGCTCGAGTGGCTGGTCGAGAAGGACGAGATCGACCACAGCTTCAAGGTGCGGATCAACGGTCGCGATATCTCGATGTTCGGCGCCAACTGGATCCCCGCCGACGCCATCCCCTCGCGCATCACCCCCGACACCGTTCGCGACCTGCTCGAAAGCGCGAAGGCCGTGAACATGAACATGCTGCGCATCTGGGGCGGTGGGCAGTACGAGCCGGATTATTTCTACGAGATGTGCGACGAGCTCGGCATCCTCATCTGGCACGACTTCATGTTCGCCTGCATGAGCTACCCCTCGGATCGCGCCTTCCTCGCCGACGTGCGCACCGAGATCACCCAGCAGATCCGCCGCCTCAGCCACCACGCCTCGATCGCGCTGTGGTGCGGCGACAACGAGGTTATCGGCTCGCTCCACTGGTACCCCGAGACCAAGGCGGCGCCGGAGCGCTATGTCGCCAACTACGACCGGCTGAACTCGATGCTCGGCTACATCGTCGAGGACGAAGACCCGAGCCGCCGCTTCTGGCCGTCCTCGCCGTCGCTCGGCTACATGGACTATTCCGACGGCTGGCTGATGGATACGCGCGGCGACACGCACTACTGGAGCGTCTGGCACTCGGCCAAGGACTTCTCCGCCTACCGCGACGTGAACCCGCGCTTCGCCTCGGAATTCGGCTTCCAGAGCTTCACCTCTATGAACGTCATCGAGAGCTTCACCAAGCCCGAGGACCGCAACCCGACCTCGCCAGTGATGGAAGCGCACCAGCGCAACACCGGCGGCAACTCGCGCATCCTCGAAACGATGACGCGCTATTTCCGCTTCCCGTCGGGCTTCGAGAACATGGTGTTCCTGAGCCAGGTGCAGCAGGGCCTCGCCATCAAGACCGCCATCGAATACTGGCGCTCCACCAAGCCGCGCTGCATGGGCACGCTCTACTGGCAGATCAACGACGTCTATCCGGTGGCCAGCTGGTCGAGCCTCGACTATGGCGGGCAGTGGAAGCTGCTCCACTACATGGCGAAGCGCTTCTTCAACCCCATCAACGTTGTGGCGGTGCCGGACGGCGACACGATCCTCCTCAAAGCGATCAACGATACCGCCGAGAAGGCTGAAATCGCTGTGGAAGTCCAGGCGGTGGATGCCAATGGCAAAGCCCGCGTGATTGCTACCGCGAAGGCGAAGACCAACCCTGACAAGGCGGTGGTCGCGACCAAGGTGAAGCTCAGCGATCTCGGCCCGAACGAGTTCCTGTTTTTCGCCTGGACCGCCGAAGACGGAAAGCTCCTGGGCGAGAACGACTACTTCCCCAAAGCGTACAAGGCCTACGACCTCGCCGAAGCCAAGGTAAAGGCAAGCTGGTCGGGCGGCGACAAGGCGCCGGTGCTGACGCTGACCACCGACAAGCCGGCGGTGTTCGTCACCGCCACGGTGGACGTGCCGGGCTACTTCTCCGACAACGCCGTGACCCTGCTCCCCGGCCGCGAAGTAAAGCTGAGCTTCACGCCGCGGCATGGGGCGAAGGTGAGCAAGGACGACCTCGCTAAAGGGCTGAAGCTCAGCCATCTGCGCGAGACCTACTGACCCATAAAGATCCGTTGAGACGCATCGTCAAAAATGCGTCCCGACCCTAGCGAGGCGGGGGCAGTTGTGGTTTTGTCCGCCGCGCATTGTAACGTTGCAAAAGAGGATATTCGCATGGCTCTCTCCATCGAGCAGCGGCTGGACCGGATCAAGGTGCGGCTGGAAGAGCTCACCTGGTGGCGGGAGCGCGAGACCGTTCCGGTTAGCGGCTGGATGCTGAACGGCAAGCCGATCGAGGTCGGGGCGCCGTGGCCGAGTCGCGACGGAGTGCAGAGCTTTGCCGTGGGTGTGTCGGTGCCGCCGAACTGGCCGATTGGTGAGGCGCGGCTGTTCCTCGATCTCGGTGGCGAGGCGCTGGCGACGCTGATCTATGCGGACGAGAATATCGGCTTCGGCAACGACCCTTATCACAAGGAATTCCCGGTCAGGGCCCACAACTTCCGCATCGAGGCGGAGGCGGTGGCGCGGTTGCCGTTCGGCGAGCCGGTGCGAAAGCCGCACCTCAACGAGGCGAAACTCTATTGGCTCGATGGGGCGGTGGATGCGCTGCGCCTGCGGCTGCTGCAGGTGCATGAGGCAGCGGGGGAACTCGGGGATCACGAGGTGGTGCCGCATCTCGTCGCGGCGGCCGAGGAGGCGTTCTATGCGCTCGAGTGGCCGTCGGCGACGCAGGACTATGTCTCGCGCTTCGCAGCGGAGCGGGGGCAGCAGCGGATCTGGCAGTTGCCGCCGCTGAAGGACAATCCAGCCCCGCTCACCGATGAGCAGCGGCAGAGCGTGGTGAAGGCCGATCTCAAGCTGATCCGCAGGCTGCGCGAGCTGCAGGAGCGGTTCCCGCAACAGGGCGAGATCGCGCTCACCGGGCATGCGCACATCGATCTCGCTTGGCTGTGGCCCTATGCCGAGACGCGGCGGAAGATGCGGCGGACCTTCTCCACGGCGGTGACGCTGATGGAGGGCTCGAACGAGTACCTGGCGCAATCCGGCTTCCGCTTCAACCAGTCGACGGCCCACTACTACGCGCAGATCGAGGAGGACGATCCGGCGCTGTTCCAGAAGATCAAGGCCAAGGTCAGCGCCGGCGG
The DNA here is from genome assembly GCF_056402875.1 of Devosia sp. P3_B2. NCBI lineage: Bacteria > Pseudomonadati > Pseudomonadota > Alphaproteobacteria > Hyphomicrobiales > Devosiaceae > Devosia > Devosia sp. P3_B2. Next base: position 165,966 of record NZ_JBFUGO010000005.1, read on the forward strand.
CTGGGAGACGGTGGGCGGCATGTGGGTCGAGCCCGACACCAACATGCCGACAGGCGAGAGCCTGACGCGGCAGATCCTCTACGGGCAGCGCTACTTCCAGCAGAAGTTCGGGGTGCGGCATACGGTGTGCTGGCTGCCTGACTGCTTCGGCTTCTCCGGCGGGCTACCGCAGCTGCTCAAACAAGGCGGTATCAGTTCGTTCTTCACCATCAAGGTGAACTGGAACGATACCAACACCATCCCGGCGGACCTCTTCTGGTGGGAGGGGATCGACGGCTCGCGGGTGCTGACCCACACGTTCAACAACCCCTGGCACGGCTACAACGGGGCGGTGAACCCGCTGAGCATTTTGAAGACCTGGCGCAACTTCATGCAGAAGTCGGCGCATCCGACCTCGCTGTTGGCGGTGGGCTATGGCGACGGCGGCGGCGGGGTGACGCCGGAATATGTCGAGCGCGAGATGCAGTTGCGGGATTTCCCCGTGCTGCCGAAGGCGCGCTGGAGCCGGGTCGAAGACTTCTTCGCTGCGGCGCATGAGACGGGGAAGAGGGCGCAGCTGCCGGTGTGGCAGGGCGACATTTATCTCGAGTTGCATCGGGCGACGCTGACCACGCAGAGCGCCACCAAGAAAGCGCACCGCCAGGCGGAACGCGCGCTGATCACCGCGGAAACGCTGGCCTCGCTGGCGGCGCTGCTGGGTGGCGAGCAGCCGGAGAGCCTAGAGCATATCTGGCGCGTGGTGCTGAAGAACGAGTTCCACGACATCCTGCCGGGCTCCTCGATCGCCGAGGTGTATGACGACGCCGAGCGCGAGCTGAACGACGCCATCGGGCGGGCGCTGGCGCGCCAGCAGATGGCGATGTCGGCGATCGTCGCGAAGATCCCGGATGGCGACGTGGAGGACGCAGTGGTGGTGGTCAACCCCTCGCTCAGCCGCCGGCCGGTGCGCGTGACGATGAGCGATGGCGCGCACTACTCGAGCACCGACGTAATGGCACCGCTCGGCATCAAGGTGTTCACGCGCGCCGATCTCGAGCCGCTACCGGGGCTGTCGGTAGGCGAGGGGCATCTCGAGAACGCGCATATCCGCGCAACCATCGGGCTCGATGGCTCGGTCACCAGCCTCATCCACAAGGCGACCGGGCGCGAGGCACTGGCCGGGCGGGGCAACCAGCTCTGGGTCTATCCGGCCGACAAGCCGCGCGACTGGGACGCCTGGGACATTGAGGAGGACTACGCCAAGAAGGGTATCGAGCTGAACCGGCCCGAGAGCATCAAGGTGGTCGAGGACACGCCGGCGCGGGCGGCGGTTCGCATCGTGCGGCGCTTCCGCGCCTCGACGGTGACGCAGACCTACATCCTCGAAGCCAATGGGGTGCGGCTGGACATCCTGACCGAGATCGACTGGCACGACCGGCATTGCCTGCTGCGGACGCAGACGCCGGTGGCGGTGCGGACGACGCACGCGACGTTCGAGCACGCCAATGGCGTGGTGCAGCGTACGACGCACACCAACACGTCGTGGGATCAGGCGCAGTTCGAAGTGCCGGGGCATCGCTTCCTCGATATGAGCGAGCCGGGGTTCGGCGTGGCGCTGCTCAACGACGCCAAGTACGGGCACAGCGCCAAGGGCAACGTGCTGGGGCTGAGCCTCGTGCGCTCGCCGGTTTACCCCGATCCGCTCGCTGACGAGGGCGGGCAGCGGTTCACCTATTCGCTCTATCCGCATCCCGGGGATTGGCACGAGGGCCGGGTGCGCGAGGAGGCCGAGGACCTGAACCAGCCGCTGCTGGCGGCGGCGGCGAGTGGGGTGGCGTCGGTGCACTACGAGCCGATTGGCGCGGAGGGTATTGCGGCGGCGCTGTCGGGGCTGAAGCCGGCCGAGGACGGCAACGGGCTGGTGCTGCGCGTCTATGAGCCGTCGGGCCGCCGCGGCGATTTTGCGCTGAGCGTGCCGGATGGGTGGGCTTTGGGTGAGAGCCTCAGCATCCTCGAGGAGCCGATGGACCGGGGACCGGGCGCGGAGCTGCGGCCGTTCGAGGTTCGGAGTTGGCGGATTTCTCGGGAGTAGGCCGGAGCGCGTTGCTCCCACTGGCGGCGGTGGGGGGAACTCGCGCTGGAGCGGCGGTACCCTCAGCCCTTGTCCACCGGAGCATCCGCCCGTCCGCCCCACTCAGTCCACGAGCCATCATACACCGCGACGTCCTTCGCCCCGGCAATGGCTAGCGCCAGCGCTACCGTCGACGCCGTAACCCCCGAGCCGCAGCTGGTGACAATGGGTTTGGTCACGTCGACACCGGCTGCAGCGAACAGCGCGCTCAGTTCGGCCGCCGACTTCATCTTGCCGTCGGCGGTGACGGCCGAGGACGGCACGCTGAGGCTGCCCGGAATATGCCCCGAAGCCAGCCCCGGTCGAGGCTCGGGCACTTCGCCACGGAAGCGCTCGGCAGGGCGGGCGTCGACGATCGTCTTGGCCTTCGACGAGGTGAGGCTGAGGACGCTGTCGAAGTCTTCCACCTGGTTGGGCTGAAAGTTGGGGACGAACGTACGCGCCGCCCGCGTCACTTCGCCCGATGCGGTGGGGCGGCCTTCGGCGCGCCATTTCAGGCCGCCGCCGTCGAGCACGCGCACGTCCTTGGCGCCCATGGTGCGGAGGCTCCACCAGACGCGCGGGGAGGCGAAGATGCCGGCTTCGTCATAGACCACGATCGTATCGGTATCGGCGATACCCAGCTTGCCGACGGCTTCGGCGAAGGCCTCAGGTGTCGGCAGCATGTGGGGCAGCGTGGTGGTCTTATCGGCGATGTCGTCGATGCCGAAGAACACCGCGCCGGGGAGATGGCTCTCGAGGTATTCGGCATGGCCCTTGCGGCCTGTCGCGGGCATGTACCAACTGGCATCGACGAGGACGACGTTGGGGGCGTCGAGGTGTTCGGCGAGCCAGTCGGTGGTGACGAGAGGGTTGGTCATGGGTGCTCCGCTATTCGGCGGCGCACCCTAAGAGCTTCGTCCGGTTTCGGCTAGCGCTCCAGCACCAGCACATCGCTGGAGGCGATGCCGACGCGGACCGGGGCGCCATGCGCCGGCGGGGGCGTGCGTTGGTCGTTGAAGGTGTCGAGGCTCACCGAATTGTCGCCGAGATCGACCTTCAGCCGGATCACCGAGCCGAGGAAGCTGACCTCCGAGACCTTGCCGTCGAGCACGATGTCGCGTGTCACGCCATTCGCCAGCGACACCGCTTCGGGGCGCATGGTCAGCGCGATGGCCTCGCCATTACGCGCAGTGGCCGGCAGGGCAGGGATGGTGACGGTGTTGCCGCCGAGCGTCACAGTCTTTGCGCCGGCGTCGGCGACGGTGGCATTGAGGGTATTGAGGGTGCCGACGAAGGTCGCGACGAAGCGGGTCTGTGGCCGGTTGTAGATGTCGAACGGCTTGCCGAACTGCTCGACATTGCCGGCGTTGAGGACGACGATCCGGTCGGAGATCGACAGTGCTTCTTCCTGATCATGCGTCACGAACACTGTGGTGATGCCGAGTTCGCGCTGGATCTGGCGGATCTGCTCGCGCAGCGATACGCGGATCTTGGCATCGAGCGCCGAGAGCGGCTCATCGAGCAGCAGCATGCGCGGGCTCGGCGCCAGCGCACGGGCCAGCGCCACGCGCTGTTGCTGGCCGCCCGACAGCTCGAACGGGTAACGCTTGCCATAGCCGGAAAGCCCGATCAGTTTCAGCATTTCCTCGACGCGGGCTTCGCGCTGCGGCTTCTGCATGCCGGCGATCTTCAGGCCGAAGCCGATATTGTCGGCGACGTTCATGTTGGGGAACAGCGCGTAGGCCTGGAACACCATGCCGATCTTGCGCTGGTTCGGGGCCAGGCCGGAGATATCCTTGCCCTCGACGAGGATGCGGCCCGAATCCGGCCGCTCGAAGCCGGCGATCATCCTGAGGATGGTGGTCTTGCCGCAGCCGGACGGGCCCAGCAGGGTGACGAACTCGCCCTTGTCGAATGAGAGGTCGACGCTCTTGACCACGGCGTTGCCGGAGAAGGTCTTGACCAGCTTTTCGATGCGAAGGAATTCCTCGGCCATAGTCTAGTCCCTACGAGCGGTTTTGGGTGCGAAGCGGGCGAGCAACTGGATCATGCCCATGGCGCCCCAGGTGATGACGAAGGAGATGATTGCCAGCGCAGCGGGCTCGAAGGCCCGGTTGGCGCCGACGTTCTGCATGTAGACGCCGAACACTTGCCGGTTGAGCAGGCTCGCGATCGTGAACTCGCCGATGACGATGGCGAGCGTCAGGAAGGCGCCCGACAGCACGGCGACGATGATGTTGGGAAAGATCACCCGGGCGATGATGGTCACCTGGTTGGCGCCCAGGATGTTGGCCGCTTCCGTGAGAGTTTGCACGTCGATGGTGCGCAGGCCCGTGTCGACCGCACGATACATGTAGGGCAGCGCCAGCGCGACATAGGCGAGGGTCAGCAGGATGTCGGTGCCGAGGTTCGTGCCGAGCAGCGGCAGGACCGACGACGTGTTGTACATCCGGATGTAGCCGAACACCAAAATGATGGCCGGGATGATCAGCGGCAGCAGTGTGACGAACTCGATGATCGGCCGCAAATGCGGGGCGCGCAGCCGCACGTAGTAGGCGGCGGGCACGACGATCAACAGGCCGACGATGATGGCGCACACGCCAATGATCAGCGAGTAGCTGAAGGCGGCCTGGAAGCGGCCATCGGAGAACACCGAGGTATAGGCATCGAAGGTGTAGCCCGTGCGGCGGATGCGCAGCGAGAACTCGAAGGTGGCGAGCAGCGGCACGAGGAAATAGGCCGCGCCGAGCCCGAAGATCACCCAGCTCCAGAGCTTGCTCGACTTCATTTGAGCCACCTCTCCGCGCGAGTGCGAATGACAAGATAGATGACGTTGGCGAAGGCGGTGATGACGATCATGCCGAGCGCCAGCGCGGCGCCGAGGCCGGGATTGTGCAGTACGTCGCCGCGGATTTGCGCATAGAGCAGGATCGGCACGATGTTGAGCGACGAGCCGGTCAGCGCGTAGGCGGTGGCGATGGCGCCAAAGGCGTTGGCGAACAGCAGCGACAGCGTGCCGAGCAGGTTCGGCCACAGCACCGGCAGCCCGATATAGCGCCAGAACTGGCCGTTGGTGGCGCCGAGCGTCGCGGCGGCCTCGCCCCATTCCTTCTTCAGCCCGTCGATCGCCGGCGCGATGATCAGGATCATCAGCGGGATCTGGAAATAGAGGTAGGTGATCGTGAGGCCCCAGAAACTCAGCACGTTGAAGCCCGACTTGTAGAGATCGAAGCCGACGAACTTCAGCAGCACCGTAACCAGCCCGAGCCGGCCGAGAGTGGCGAGGAAGGCAAAGGCCAGCGGGATGCCGGCGAAGTTGGAGGCGACGCCGGAGAAGGTCATCACCGTGGCCCGGATCGCCGGCGGCAGGCGGCCGCGGATGATGGCGAGCGCGATGACCAGCCCGATGCCGGCGCCAAGCAGCGCCGAGGCAGCCGAGACCCGGATCGAGATCCAGAACGAGGCGACGATTTGCGGCGTGCCGAGATCGATGACGTTCTGCAGGGTGAAATTGCCCGCCGGATCCTGGAAGGCGCCGACCACGAGGCCGAGCGTCGGGATCAACAGGAACAGCAGGGCGAACAGAATGAACGGCGCGATGGCGAGGATGTCGCCCGGGCGGAGACTGGTGATGAACCGGAACGGGTTTCCGCCGACGCGCACAACTGGCCCGGTCGAAACCGGGCCAGTCGCGGTGTCAGCTGCAGAGCTGACGTTGGCCATATTACTCTGCGACGTTCGCGCCGACGACGCTGTCCCAGTTAGCGGTGATTTCCGTCTTGGCGGCACCCTGCTCGTCGAGCGTGGGGAACACGGCCTTGGCATAGGCATCCGCCGGCGGGAGCTTGGCGAGCAGGTCGGCCGGGATCACGCCGCGGGCCGCCATGTCGTTGAAGCGGATCGGGTGGCAATAGCCCGCAAGCCAGCCGAGCTGGCCTTCGTCCGAATAGAGGTACTCCATCCAGAGCTTGGCCGCATTGGGATGCGGAGCGTAGGCCGAGATGGCCTGGATGTAGACACCGGCGACCACCGCGTCGCTGGGCACGATCACTTGCGCGGCGGGGTTGCCGGCAAAGCCATCCTTCCAGGCAAGCGCGTTGTAGTCCCAGGCGGCGACGATCGGGGTGGTACCCTGCGCCACCGAGGCGGCCTTACCGATCACCGGCACGAAGTTGCCGGCTTTGTTCAGGTCGGCAAAGAACGCGAGGCCGGCCTTGCCGGCATCGGCACCGGCGGCGGCGCCAGTTGCGAGGCCGGCGGCGTGCACGCCCGAGATCGCCTGGTTGGCAGCGCGCGGATCACCGGCGAGCGCGAAGGCGTTGGCATATTCCGGCTTCTTGAGGTCGGCCCAGCTGGTCGGCGGAGTGGCGACGAGGTCGGTGTTCACAAGGAACGACAGCACGCCGTAGTAGTCGCCGGTCCAGAAACCGTCGGCATCCTTGGCCGAGTCCGGGATCGAGTCCCAGGTCGAGACCTTGTAGGCCTGCACCAGGCCGTCGGCCTTCGAGGACGGGCCGAAGCTCAGGCCGACGTCGATCACGTCGGGAGCCTGCGGGCCAGTGTTGCCCTTGTTGGCCTTGATGGCCTCGATTTCGTCAGCCGAGCCCGCATCGGGATTCAGTTCGTTGACGGTGATGCCGGGGTACTTGGCCTTGAAGGCCTCGATGACGGCACCGTAGCCGCACCAGTCGTGGGGCAGCGCGATAACGGTGAGCTGGCCCTCGGTCTTGGCGGCGTCGTAGAGGGCGGTGAGGTCGGTCTGCGCCGAGACGGAAAAGGTCGAAGCGGCGAGTGCCGCGACCGAGACCGATGCGACGAGCGCGTTCTTGAAGATCATTCTGCGTCTCCCTGGAATATTTGGCTTCTTGTCCTGACTCGGGAGGAGCCCCAAAAGCCGCGTTTCACCTATTTTGGCCGTGTGACAGGCGCGTGACACCGACGAGCGGCGTGCACAGGGCGCCGTATTGCCAGGGCTGCAAGAAAGTCCCGCAGCGCAGGCGATTCACCCGTCGGATTTCCCCCGAGGTCATTTGTGACAATTGTGACAGTGCCCGTTTTACTTGGACGAGTCGAGATGGACCGCTGAGGGCGATGGAGGGCTAGTTTAGAGCCGTTCCAGCCTTGGTCGATATTTCTTGAACCACGCAATCCACTTTGATAGGTCGCGCTCCAATGGACGCTAGGCGTCCCGCCGGAGAACCCCAATGAAGACGATCAGCACGCTCGCCATTTCGATCGGCATCGCGGCCATGGGCAGCGGCCTCGTGTCGGCGGCCGAGCCTACCGCCGATGCCATCCTCAAGACCTATGCGGATATCGGGCTCGCCACCTACGAGGACGCGCTCGCCACCGCCAAGGCCCTGGATGCGGCGACCGACGCGCTGATCGCCAACCCGAGCGACGAGACGCTGACTGCCGCGCGCGAAGCCTGGAAGGCGTCGCGGCCGTCGTATCAGCAGACCGAGGCATTCCGCTTTGGCAACGCCATCGTCGACGAGTGGGAGGGCAAGGTGAATGCCTGGCCGCTCGATGAGGGCCTGATCGACTATGTCGACTCTTCGTACGGCACCGAGAGCGACGAGAACGGGCTCTACACCGCCAATATCATCGCGAACTCCAAGATCACCATCGACGGCACCGAAGTCGATGCGGCCGAGATCACTCCCGCGTTTCTCGAGGATACGCTGCAGGAAGCCGGCGGCATCGAGAGCAATGTCGCGACCGGCTATCACGCCATCGAGTTCCTGCTGTGGGGCCAGGACCTGCACGGCACCGAGGCCGGCGCCGGCGAGCGTCCGTTCACTGACTATTCGACCGAGGCCAACGCCAAGCGCCGCGGCCAGTATCTCGATTCAGCGACCGACCTGCTGGTCGCCGATCTCGAGGAAATGGTGGCCAACTGGCAGGAGGGTGGGCCGGCTCGCACCGCTCTCGCCGAGACTGGCGTGGCGACGATCCTCACCGGCATGGGCTCGCTGTCGTTCGGCGAATTGGCCGGCGAGCGCATGAAGCTCGGCCTGCTGCTGCACGATCCCGAGGAGGAGCACGACTGCTTCTCCGACAACACCTACATTTCGCATCTCAACGACGCGATCGGCATCCAGAACGTCTACCTCGGCAAGTACACCCGGGTTGATGGTTCAGTTGTCGAAGGCCCGTCGATTTCGGAGCTGATCGCCGCCAAGGATGCGGCGCTCGACACCGAGATCAAGGCGCTGCTGGCTGACACGGTCGCCAAGATGGAAACGATGAAGACCCGCGGCGACACGGTCGAGAAGTACGACCAGATGATCGCCGAGGGGAACACAGAGGGCAACGCCGTGGTGCAGGCCGCGATCGACGGGCTGATCGCCCAGACACGCGGTGTCGAACGCGCCGTGGCGCTGCTGGAACTGGGCGACACCGTGACCATCGAGCAGTCGGACAGCCTCACCAATCCGGACGCGGTGTTCCAGTAAACGAGCGTTTTCCATAGTTTTCTCGGCGTCGCGGGTTGAAAGAATCCGCGGCGCCGCATTTCATCCGGTCTGTGGCCGGGAAGCCTAGGGTGCGAGACATGCACAAGCGCTTGACCGCGTTCCTGGTCATAACCCTTATCGCGGGTCTCGCCGTCGCCAGCGATGGCGGGACCCGTACCGATTTGACGCCCAAGGACCTGAAGCGGGTCCAGAGCGTCACGGCGCTGACCAGCGATTTTACCAAGCCTGAGAACTTCGAGCAGTTGCCCGGTGGGGCAGGCACGATCAAGAAGCGCGTCAACCAGGACATCTTCTCGTTCTCGTCGGCCAACCTCACCTTCGAGCAGGAGAGTGAGTTCAAGCTCGGCAACGCGTTGTTCCGCAAGCTCTGGGTCTCGTCACCATCCTCGACCGAGGCCTCGGACGGGCTGGGGCCGATCTTCAATGCGCGCGGCTGCCAGAACTGCCACCTGAAGGACGGGCGCGGACATACGCCGTCGGGCAATGGCGACGATGCCGTCTCGATGTTCCTCCGCCTGTCGGTCCCGCCGCATAGCGATGCGGACAAGCAGGCGCTGGCCGATGGCGCCAAGGTGATCGCCGAGCCGACCTATGGCGGCCAGCTGCAGGATTTCGCCGTTCAGGGCGTGAAGCCCGAGGGCAAGATGGCGATCAGCTATGCCGACGAGCCGGTGACGCTCGGCGACGGCACGGTGGTGACCCTCAGGCGGCCGACATACTCGGTGACCGATCTCGCCTACGGGCCGATGGCCGACGATGTGATGCTCAGCCCGCGCGTCTCGCCGCAGATGATCGGGTTGGGGCTGCTGGAGCAGGTTCCTGCCGAGGACATCCTGGCGAAGGTTGACCCGGACGATCGTGACGGGGATGGCATTTCGGGTCGGGCGAATATCGTGCTCGACTCGGTGAGCGGGCAGCGCAAGCTGGGTCGGTTCGGCTGGAAGGCCGGGGCGGCGGTCATTCGGGCCCAGTCGGCCGATGCATTTGCCGGCGATATCGGTATCGCGACGCCGCTGGTGATGAAGCCGCATGGCGATTGCACGGCCGCCGAAGCCGAGTGCCTCGCGGCGCCGACCGGCGAGCAGGCCCGGCTGGGCCCGTCCGAGGCGCCCGATCCGGTGCTTGATCTCGTGACGTTCTACTCGCAGAACCTCGGCGTGCCGCAGCGGCGCGATGTCGGGGAGCCGCAGGTGCTGCGCGGCAAGCAGGCGTTCTACGAGGCCAATTGCACCGCTTGCCACACGCCGAAATACGTGACCTCGCGGGACGCGCCAACCAAGGCGCACAAGTTCCAGTTGATATGGCCCTACACCGATCTGCTGTTGCACGATCTAGGCGAGGGGCTGGCGGACAATCGGCCGGAAGGCGATGCGGATGGCTACGAGTGGAAAACGCCCCCGCTGTGGGGGATCGGGCTGACCGAGACGGTGTCGGGCCACACCGAGTTCCTGCATGATGGGCGGGCCCGCAACCTGACCGAGGCCATTCTCTGGCATGGCGGCGAGGCGCAGAAATCGCGCGACGCGTTCGCAAACATGCCGAAATCGCAGCGCGATGATCTGCTGGTTTTCCTGGGGTCACTGTGATGCGCGTACTGCTTGCAGCCGTTCTGGCGCTGATTGTGATGCCGGCGATGGCTGAGGAGCAGAAGCTCACGGCGGAGCAAGTGGTGTCGCTAGCGATCACCGAGGCGATCCGCCCCGGTTTCACGCAGTATGCCGAGGAGACGGCGGCGCTGACCATCAGTGTCGGCGGGCTTTGCCAGGCGGCGTCGGACACTTTGCTCGAGGCGGCGCGGGCGCAGTTCAAATCGACCGTGGCGGCGTGGTCGCGGGTCGAGCTCTACCGGCTCGGGCCGCTGATGACCGAGAACCGCTACGACAAGATCCTGTTCTGGCCCGACCGCAAGGGCATCGCGCTGAAGCAGGTGCAGGGGATCCTCGCCGAGCCCGATTGGGACGCAGCCGATCCAGCCAAGCTCGCGATCAAGAGCGTGGCGGTGCAAGGGCTGGGGGCGCTGGAGTTCCTGCTGTTCGGCACCGGGGCAGAGCAACTGGAAACGCCGCAATGGGCCTTCCGCTGCCGCTACGCGCTCGCCGCCGCAACGCTGCAGGCTGACATGGCGGCGCAGCTCTCGGCCGAGTGGAACGACCCCGAGGGCATTTCGAAGCGGCTGCTCGCGCCGTCCGAAAGCGACCCCGACTATCGCAGTTTTCGCGAGGTGGCCGAGGCGCTGACCGGGCTCCTGGCCCACGGCACCGAGGCGATCCGCGATCAGCGGCTGCTGCCGTTCCTTGGTCGCGATGGCGCGGCGCCGAAGCCGAAATCGGCGCTGTTCTGGCGCTCCGGCATGACGGTGCCGTCGATCAACGCCAATTTCGAAGGCCTCAGAGCCTTGCTCGAAAAGTCCCGTATCGCCGAGGCGACGACGCCAGACCAGCTCTGGGTCGGCAACAGCGCCAGCTTCGAGTTCGGCAATGCCGAACGGGCGGGCAAGGTAGTCACCCAGCCGGTCGAGCAGGCGCTGGCCGAGCCCAAGCAGAAGAAGGCGCTGGATTACCTGGTGATCGTGACGCAGTCGCTCGACACCATCCTCGGCGAGAACCTCGCGGCGGCGCTTGGCCTGTCGGTCGGGTTCTCGTCGCTCGACGGAGACTGACGATGTGGCAGCGTCGGGCATTCCTCAAGGCAGCGGGGGCGGGGTTCGCGGCGTCGCTGCTGCCGCGACGGGCCGAGGCGCTGGAGCGGGCCGAGCTGGTCTTCGCCTCCTCGATCCAGAAGCGAGAGGGTGGTTTTGCCGCGGCGCTGGTGAACGAGGCCGGCTCGGTGATCTCGACGATCGAGCTGCCCGATCGCGGCCACGACATCACCTTCTCACCGACCACGGGGCAGGGGGTGGTGTTCGCCCGCCAGCCGGGCACCTTTGCGGTGATCTTCGACCCCAAAGGCGGCATGCCGCCGGTGACGCTGACCAGCATCGAGGGGCGGCATTTCTTCGGGCACGGGGCGTTCTCGCCGGACGGCAAGCTCCTCTATGCGACCGAGAACGACTTCGACAACGCGCGCGGCGTCATCGGCATCTACGATGTTGCGGGCGGCTACAAGCGGATCGGCGAGTTCGACACCTATGGCACCGGCCCGCACGAGATGCTGCTGATGCCGGACGGCGAGACGTTCGTTGTCGCCAATGGTGGGATCGAGACGCATCCGGACTATGGGCGGACCGAGCTCAATATCGAGACGATGGACCCGTCCATCGCCTTCGTCGACCGGCGTTCGGGCGATTTGATCGGGCAGCTGCGGCTCGATGGCGGGCTGCACCAGCTGTCGATCCGGCACATGGCGTTCGACCACAAAGGCAGGGCCTGGTTCGGCTGCCAGTTCCGCGGTCCCTCGGCCGATCGCCCGCAACTGGTGGGCTATGCGACACGCGACGGCGAGATCCGACTGATCGAGCTGCCTGATGCGACGCTGGGGGAACTGCGCAACTACATCGGCTCGGTCGCCGCCTCCGCCGATGGCGGGCTGATCGGCGTGTCGTCGCCGGAGGGAAGCACCATCCTCGCCATCGACCCGGACACCGCCACAGTCGTCGCCAGCCTCGGCCTCGAGAACGGCTGCGGCATCGCCCCGGACACGGTCGGATTTCTGGCCTCAAGCGGGGAAGGCGTGCTCGGCGGCTTTGCCGGTTCACCTGCGCCGCTGACGACGTTCGAGCTGAACTTCGACAATCATCTGAGGCTGCTGCGGGCGGTTTGACACCCGGCCTCTCGGCCATCTCTCACCCCCCAAGGGGGAGATGGGCATCGCGCGTGTGGCACGCTCATCCCCCACCTTTCGGCCAGTTGCCCGGAGCGACCGGCACCGGTAGGATGCAATCAGGAAAACGTTTTCCTGCATGCTTTCAAACATGGAATCCGCCGCATACCGGCGATCTGAGGGGATCAACTTGAAACTGAAATTTCTGGCTGCGCTTGGCGCGGCCACGATGGTGTTTGCCGGCTCCGCAGCGTTCGGCGCTGGGATCGTGGAGTTTGGGCTCGAGGCGGAGAGCCCGACGCTGGGGCGGCCGATCCCGTATGCCGTCTACACGCCGTTTCCGGCGCCGGCCGAGGGTGAGCGCTGGCCGGTGGTGTATCTGCTGCACGGGATGACCGGGGCGGATGGCGACTGGTTCACCTGGGGGAACCTGGCACCGATCCTCGACCGGGCGATTGCCGATGGGCGGATTCCACCACTCGTAGTGGTGGCGCCGGGGGCGGGGGATAGCTGGTACGTGGACAACCCCGATCCGGGTGGCTTCGGGTTGATCGACACGGCGTTCGCGACTGACCTCGTGGCAGCCATCGACAAGAAGTTCCCGACGGCGAAGTGCCGTGAGGGGAGGGCGATCGGCGGCGTATCGATGGGCGGGGTTGGGGCAGTGCTGCAGGTGATCAACCACCCCGACACCTACGCGGCGGCGATGAGCTTTGCGGGAGCGCTGCACGAGCCGCTGGAGAAGAATGATCCGCGCAGCCGTTGGATCCCGGACCTCTACCGCAACGTCTTCGGTGCGCCGTTCGATCGCGACCGGTTCAATGCCGCCAACGCCTTCACGCTGATGCCGAAACTGCGGCGGGCGGAGCACAAGCCGGCGTTCTATTTCACCATCGGCGACGACGACTTCCCCGACCTTATCGCTGCAGCCGTGGAGTATCACAGCGGCCTCAGGCAGCTGAGCATCGACACGACGCTGCGGGTGGGGCCGGGGCGGCATTATTGGGATACCTGGCAGCAGCAGATCGTCCCAGCGCTGGAATGGCTGGTGCCGAAGCTCGATGCGACGTGTGGGCGAGGGTAGCGGCCGGTCGTTGACACCCCGGCGGGTCGCCCCCATCGTCGTGCCCGAGCGGAGGGGGCGATGATGCAGGCCTATGTCTGGAGCGGCAGCGTCGATCCGTGCCTCGATGGGCCGCGAATGGAAACCGCTGGTCGGGTCACCATAGGGCTCTTTGGCGGCAACGCGGCCTTCGGGGCGAAGAAGAACGAAGACGCTGCGCTGGTCTGGGCCGGGGAGGACTGGGTCTTCGCCGTCCTCTGCGACGCGCATGCGAGCTCCGCCAGTGCCGACGCTGTGGTCGGGCTGTTTGCGGAAAGCAGGGCGGAACTCGTTGCCCTGATGGGGCGGCCGGAACCCTCCCACATCATCGAGGTGCAGGCGGCCGTGTCGCGCCTGCTGCTGTCCGCGCGAGAGCGCATGGCGAAGGTGCGCGGCGAGACGGCGTGCCTCGTCTGCTACCAGCACGGCAGCTATCTGTACTGGCTGTCGATCGGCGACAACGCGCTCTACCTGCTGCAACCCGATCTGCAGCGGGTGGGCCAGCATACGCTGACCGTCCGCAACTACTTCGAGTGGGTCGGCGAGCGCAGCAGCCTGGCGCTCGAAGTGCCGTGCTTTTCGAGCGGCGTTCGCGAACTGAGGCAGGGGTTGAGTACCATCGCGATGATCACCGACGGGCTGCTCGAGGTCGCGCACCGGCCTTATGAGGATGCGGCGGCCTTTAGCCAGGCGCTGTTGTCCGATGCAGGGCTGGGCGGTTCGGTGTCACGGATGCTGGACGACGTTCACGCCCTCGGTGGAACTGACAGCGCCACGGTGATCGCCTGGCAGGTCAACAATCCGCGCGCCGGGTTAATGCCTAGCGGCTAGCGCTACTTCGGCGCCGGCCCGGTCGACTCGCGCAGCACCAGTTCCACCGGCCACAGCTCATGGATCGACGCCACCGGCTTGCCATCCTGCATCTGCAGCAGCAGTTCGGCGATGCGCGCGCCGGCGGCGCGGATCGAGGAACGGGTGGTCGACATCGAGGGGACCATGTTGTCGGCGTTGAGATAGGGGAAGACGTCGTCGTGGGCGATCATCGACACGTCCTTGCCGAGCTCGAGGCCGGCGAGGCGGATGGCGCGGAACACGCCGAGTGCGGTCATCATCGAGCCGGCGAGGAAGGCGGTGGGACGCGGGCGGCGCTCGAGGAAGGCCTGGGCGAGGCGGAAGCCGTTTTCGTCGGTGAAACGGCCGCCGCCAATCAGTTGCGGATCCGCGGTCAGCCCGCGCGCCTGGAGCGCGCTGCGGAAACCGCGGTCGCGGTGGATGGCGAAGGTTTGGTCCTCGGGTCCGTTGATCATGGCGATGTGGCGATGGCCGAGATCGAGCAGGTGGCTGGTGGCGCGGCGAAACGCGCCCTCGTTGTCGATGTCGAGCCAGGCGTGCGGGACGTTCACTTCGCAGCGGCCGTGCAGCAGGAAAGGCATGCCGAGCTCGGTGAGCGCGGCGATGCGCGGGTCATTCGGGGTCGGGGCCGAGAGCACCAGGGCGTCGACGCGCTTGCTGGCGGCGAGACGGCGGAACACCGGGACTTCATCATCAGCATCGATCGGGGTAACGACGATGTCGATCTCGTGCTGGGCCAGCCGTTCGCTGATGCCGGAGAGGAATTCGGACGTATGCGGGCCGAAATGCATCGAGCGCTGCAGCGGCAGGGTGACGCCGATGGCGCCGGCACGCCCGGTAGCGAGACGGCGGGCACTGACATTGGGGCGATAGCCCAAGCGGTGGGCGGCCTCGCTGACGCGCTGGCGGGTCGCCTCATTGACCTCCGGAAAGCCGTTCAAAGCACGGCTGACCGTCGTCTGCGACAGCCCCAGCTCCGCGGCCAAGTCTTTGAGTTTCATCACCAAATGCGTACTCGCCCAACTGCGGCACGCGGCGGTTTCCGCTCGCGAACCAAGCCCCGGACCGGAGCCCAATGCCGGACGTCCTCCTCCACAAGTGCGCCATTCAAAGCGATTTGAATCGCAAACGCAAGTGGCGCGTTCATACTAACATTTCTGAGGTTCGTACCTCAGGCCAGACGGCGTTAGTTTTCGAGCGTTAACAGATGTGCCAACGCAACACGCTGTTATCAAAGGATAATTTGCGCCGCCAATGCCGATGTTAAGGAATGGCGGCTGAATCCCGCTTGACAGGATTTCGTCCATTTGGGTAGGTTTCATTCAAAGCGCTTTGGAAGACTTTAGCGGGGCGAACTGCTCGCTTTCCGGAGTGTTTTTGTGGGAGGAACTAGTGCCGATCAACGCCGCCCCGGCGTCGATCGCCTTTGGCTGCCTCCCGGTCATGTTTGTCCTTTGGGAGGAAGAATAATGAGAATGAAGTCCCTGATCGCGGCCCTGCTTGCCAGCGCCACGCTCGGCGTCGTGGCTGCCCAGGCCGCCGATCTCTCGATCGTTTCGGGCGATACCGGCAATGGCCTCGAGTTCCTGCGCTCGCAGCTCGATCGCTTCGAGAAAGAGACCGGCAACAAGGTGACCGTGGTCCCGATGCCGTCCTCAACCACTGACCAGTTCGGCCAGTACAAGCTGTGGCTCGCGGCCGGCAACTCCGACATCGACGTCTACCAGACCGACGTGATCTGGGCTCCGCAGCTGGCGGACCAGTTCCTCGACCTGACGGACGCCGCCAAGGACGTGGTGGCGAACCACTTCCCCTCGATCATCGAGTCGCAGACCGTGAACGGCAAGCTCGTCGCTCTGCCGGCTTTCACCGACGCTCCGGCGCTCTACTACCGCAAGGACCTGCTCGAGAAGTACGGCAAGACGCCGCCCAAGACCTGGGCCGAGCTGACTGCCACCGCGCAGGAAATCCAGGACAAGGAGCGCGCTGCCGGCAATCCCGACATGCAGGGCTTCGTATTCCAGGGCAACGCCTACGAAGGCCTGACCTGTAACGCCCTCGAGTGGGTGATGTCGAACGGCGGCGGCCAGATCGTCGAGCCCGATGGCACCATCTCGATCAACAACGAGAAGGCCGCTGCGGCCATCGACATGGTCAAGGGCTGGGTCGGCACGATCTCCCCGGCCGGCGTCCTCGCCTACCAGGAAGAAGAGAGCCGCGGCGTGTGGCAGCTCGGCAATGCCGTGTTCATGCGCAACTGGCCGTATGCCTACCAGCTCGGCAATGGCGACGACTCCGCCGTGAAGGGCAAGTTCGACGTGGTGCCGCTGCCGATGGGCGAGGGCGAGGGTGCTCGCTCGGCCGCAACGCTCGGTGGTTGGAACGTCGCTGTGTCGAAGTACTCCAAGGCCCCGGAAGAGGCGATCAAGCTCGCCCTGTTCCTGTCGTCGACCGAAGTGCAGAAGGAACGCGCGATCAAGCAGTCCAACCTGCCCACGATCGTCTCGCTCTATGACGACTCCGATGTTGCGGCTGCCCAGCCGATCATCCCGAACTGGAAGGAAGTGTTCCAGAATGCCGTGCCGCGTCCGTCGGCTCCGACCAAGGTGAAGTACAACGAGGTCTCCTCGCTGTTCTGGTCGGCCGTGCATGATACGCTGTCGGGCAATGGCACCGGTGCCGAGAACCTCGAGCTTCTGGAAGCCAAGCTGACCGAGCTCAAGGGCGACGCCTGGTAAGGCTTTCGTCCTGACGATTGGCGCGGACGATCCGTTTCGGGTTGCCCGCGCCGTCTCCTCCTCTTCTGCAGCAGGAAGACCGCCCCCATGACCGTCGAAGCCACAGCCGGACCGGTTGTCCGGACCCAGCCCAAGATTCAGTCCGAACTGCTCAAGTCCCGCGTCGGCGCGGCGATGTGGTTCCTGCTCCCGATGCTCGCGGCGCTCGCCGTAGTGGCCGGGTGGCCGCTGCTCCGGACGATCTATTTCTCGCTGACCAATGCCTCGCTGACCAACCTTTATGAGGCGCAGTTCGTAGGCTTCAAGAATTACCTGAGCTGGACCACCCTGAAGAGCGGCCGCACGGTGTTCTCCGGCCTCCTGGTCGATCCCGCATGGTGGAACGCAGTGGGCAATACGCTGCGCTTCGCGGTGGTGTCGGTCACACTCGAGACGGTGCTCGGCATGGTCGTGGCGCTGGTGCTCAACGCGGAATTCAAGGGCCGGGGCATCGTTCGCGCCGCCATCCTGATCCCGTGGGCGATCCCAACGATCGTTTCGGCCAAGATGTGGTCGTGGATGCTCAACGACCAGTTCGGCATCATCAACGACCTGTTCATGAAGCTGGGGCTGATCAGCCACAAGATCGCCTGGACCGCCTCTGCGGATACGGCGATGACCGCGGTGCTGATCGTCGATATCTGGAAGACCACGCCGTTCATGGCGCTGTTGATCCTCGCCGGCCTGCAGATGATCCCCAAGGATATCTACGAGGCGGCCGAGATCGATGGCGTGCACCCGGTGAAGGTGTTCTTCAAGGTGACGCTGCCGCTGGTACGGCCGGCGCTGATGGTGGCGGTGATCTTCCGCCTGCTCGACGCAATGCGCATCTTCGACCTGATCTACGTGCTGACGCCCAACAGCGCGGCCACCAAGACCATGTCGGTGATCTCGCGCGAGAACCTCTTCGACTTCGACAAGTTCGCTTACGGCTCGGCGCAATCCACCTTCCTGTTCCTGCTGATTGCGGTGATGACCGCGCTCTATATCTGGCTGGGCAAGGTACGGTTCGACGGGGGAGACCGCTGATGACTCTTGACCTTTGGGCAATTGCCAAGCGGACGGCGTTCTACGCGCTCGTCATCTTCATCGTCGTGGTGTCGATCTTCCCGTTCTATTACGCGATCCTCACCAGCTTCAAATCCGGCACCGACCTGTTCCGGGTCAGCTATTGGCCGACCTCGTTCTCGATCGAGAACTATCTCTCGGTCCTGACCACCGGCAGCTTCCCGCGCAACCTCCTCAACTCGATCTTCGTCGCGTCGGTGACGGTGCTGGCGGCGCTGTTCCTCGCCATCACCGCGTCGTTCGCGCTGAGCCGGGTGCGGTTCCGGGGCAGGGGGCTGCTGCTGATGACCATCCTCGCGGTCTCGATGTTCCCGCAGATCGCGGTGCTCGCCGGCCTGTTCGAGGTGATCCGCTTCCTCGGCATCTACAACACGCCGTGGGCGCTGATCTTCAGCTACACGATCTTCACGCTGCCGTTCACCGTGTGGGTGCTTACAACCTTCATGCGTGACCTGCCGATCGAGATCGAAGAGGCGGCCATCGTCGACGGGGCGACCCCGTGGATCATCATCTGGCGCGTGTTCCTGCCGCTGCTGTGGCCGGCGCTCGTGACGACGGGCCTCCTGGCCTTCATCGCGGCCTGGAACGAGTTCCTGTTCGCCTTGACCTTCACCTCGTCGAACAACACCCGCACCGTGCCGGTAGCCATCGCGCTGCTGTCGGGCGGCAGCCAGTACGAAATCCCGTGGGGCAACATCATGGCGGCATCGGTGATCGTCACCGTGCCACTGGTCGTCCTCGTCCTCATCTTCCAGCGCAAGATCATTTCCGGCCTGACCGCCGGCGGCGTAAAGGGCTAAATTCCATGGCGCATATCGAACTCAAGAACATCAAGAAGTCCTTCGGCCTCGTCGACGTCATCAAGGGCGTAGATCTCGAAATCTTCTCGGGCGAGTTCATGGTCTTCGTCGGCCCGTCCGGCTGCGGCAAGTCCACGCTGCTGCGCCTGATGGCCGGCCTCGAGGACATCACCTCGGGCGAGATGACCTTCGACGGCACACTGGTGAACGCGCTGGCGCCCTCCAAGCGTGGCATCGCGATGGTGTTCCAGTCCTACGCGCTCTACCCGCACATGACGGTGTACGAGAATATGGCGTTCGGCCTGGAACTCGCCAAGTCGAGCAAGGAAACGATCAAGGAGCGGGTGGAGAAGGCGGCTGAGCTGTTGCAGATCACCCCGTACCTGAGCCGCCTGCCCAAGCAACTCTCCGGCGGGCAGCGCCAGCGCGTCGCCATTGGCCGGGCCATCGTGCGCGACCCCAAGGTGTTCCTGTTCGACGAGCCGCTTTCCAACCTCGACGCCGCGCTGCGCGTCGCCACCCGGCTCGAGATCGCCAAGCTCCATCACGCGATGAACAGCGCCACCATGGTCTACGTCACGCACGACCAAGTCGAGGCGATGACGCTGGCCGACCGCATCTGCGTGCTGCGCGACGGGCTAGTCGAGCAGGTCGGCACGCCGCTGGAGCTCTATGAGAACCCGCAGTCGCTGTTCGTCGCGGGCTTCATCGGCTCGCCCAAGATGAACTTCCTCAATGGCGAGATCGCTTCGAAGTTCGGCGCCAACACCATCGGCGTGCGCTCCGAGCATATCGAGATCGCCGACCGCGACGGCGCCTGGAAGGGCAAGGTCGTGCACTCGGAGAGCCTCGGCTCGGACAGCTATGTCTATGTCGATATCGGCGCCGGCGGCGATCCGATCATCGTGCGTCAGGAAGGCACCCACATGCACCAGCCCGATGCGGCAATCTCGATCGCTCCAATTCCGGGGAAGGTCTACCGCTTCGACAAGGCCGGTAAGCCGGTCAAGAACTGACGATATTCAGCTGACGTTCCGCCCGGCGGCAAAATTGCCGCAGGGCAACCGATTTTTGACGCACTTGCTTGCCATTCACGGCAAGCCGATGCAGTGAATCGCTTCAAAGTTCAAACCGCTTTGGAAGATATGTTCGAAGCTTGGGGCCGGAGCCGTCGTCCGGCCCTTTCCACGAATTCAAGGAGTTGACCCATGCCGATCAGAGCCACCATTTGGGGCGAGAATGTCCACGAGCAGAAGAACAAGGCCGTGGCTGAGAATTACCCCATCGGCATGCACGGCCAGATCGCCAAGCTGATCGGCGAAGACAAGAATATCGTCACCTCGACCGTGACGCTGCAGGACGCCGAGCACGGCCTGACCGTCGACAAGCTCGCCAACACCGACGTGCTGGTTTGGTGGGGCCACGCGGCGCATGGCGAGGTGAAGGACGAGATCGTCGAGCGTGTGGTGCAGCGCGTCTGGGAAGGCATGGGGCTGATCGTGCTCCACTCCGGCCACCACTCGAAGGTGTTCAAGCGCTTGATGGGCACGCCGGCCAACCTCCACTGGCGCGAAGCCGGCGAACGTGAGCGCATCTGGGTGGTGAACCCAGGCCACCCGATCGCCAAGGGCCTGCCGGCCTATTTCGAGCTCGAGAACGAAGAGATGTACGGCGAGCCGTTCTCGGTTCCCGAGCCGCTGGAGACGGTGTTCGTCTCGTGGTTCCAGGGCGGCGAAGTGTTCCGCTCGGGCCTCACCTACCGCCGCGGCGCCGGCAACATCTTCTACTTCCGTCCCGGCCACGAAACCTATCCGACCTACCACGACGCCACCGTCGGCAAGGTCATCCGCAACGCGGTGAACTGGGCCTACAACCCGGACAACCACGCGCACCTCTTGAAGGCGCCGAATACTCCGGTGGACAAGGCGATCGAGCACATCGTCGAGCGCGGCGCCAAGCTGACGCACCACCCGAAATGATCTGACACCAGGGCCGCCTTCGGGCGGCCCCACGCCATTCTGTTACGGACGACCTTGACGATGCGCCTGCTGATGCTCGGCACTGGCCGAATGGCCATCAATCACGCGAAAGCCTTCCAGGCCATCGATGGCGTGGAAATGGTAGGCGCCGTCGATCCCGTCGCCGAGAATCTCAACAGCTTTGCCGACACATTCGGGATCGCCAACCGGTTCGCCTCGCTGGACGATGCGCTAGCCTGGGGCGATTTCGATGCGGTGGACAACATCACACCGGACTCGATCCACCGCCCGACGACGCTGAAAGTGCTGGCCGCCGGCAAGCACGTGTTCTGCGAAAAGCCGCTGGCACCGAGCTATGGGCTGGCCATGGAAATGGTCGAGGCAGCGGAGCAGGCCGGCCTGATCAATATGGTCAACCTGACCTACCGGAACGTCGCCGAACTCCACAAAGCCCGCGAAATCATCGCGGCGGGCACGATTGGGGAGGTGAAGCATGTCGAGGCGAGCTACCTGCAGCACTGGGTAGCGCTGCGCGATTTCAACGATCCCGGTCCGTGGCTGTGGCGCCTGAGCAAGGGTCACGGCTCGAACGGCACGGTCGGCGATATCGGCATTCACATCATCGATTTCACCACTTTCGCCATCGGCCAGCCGATCGTTGCAATGAACAGCCGGCTGCAGACCTTCCAGAAGGTGCCGGGCGACCGCATCGGCGAGTACGTGCTCGACGCCAACGACAGCTTCATCATCAGCGCCGAGTTCGCCAACGGCGCCATCGGCACCATCCACTCGTCGCGCTGGGCCTCGGGCCACTCGAACGACCAGCGGCTGCGTGTTTATGGCAACAAGGGCGGGCTGGAACTCAGCCACGGGCACTGGGGTTCTCTGCTGCGCGTATGTGCGGGCGAGGACGTGGCCACCTCGACCTGGCGCGAAGTGAAGGCCGAGCCAGTGCAGACCAACTACCAGCGCTTCGTCGAGGCCGTGCGAACCGGCGTCCAGACGGAGCCGGGCTTCCGCCACGCCGCGGGGCTGCAGAAGATCCTCGATCTGGCGCTCGTCGCCGATCTCGACCGCAAGGAACACCGGATATGAACGAACTCTCCGCGACGCTTCGCGCGTCCGACTCTCTAGGGAACACCAACATGCGAATGCTCATCCTCGGCACCGGCGGCATGGCCGCCCAGCACGCCAAGCACTTCGCCGCCATCGACGGGGTGACCCTGGTCGGCGGCGTCGACGTCGATCCGAACCGGCTCGAGAAGTTCAACACCACGCACAACATCCCGAACGGCTTCGCTTCGCTCGACGCGGCGATCGCCTGGGGTGAGTTCGATGCGGTGGCCAACGTCACGCCGGACTCGATCCACCACGCGACTTCGATCGCGGCGCTGAAGGCCGGCAAGCACGTGTTCTGCGAGAAACCGCTGGCGACCGACGCGACCAAGGCCTTCGAGATGGTCGACGTTGCCGAGGAGGCCGGGCTGATCAACATGGTCAACCTGACCTACCGGAACGTCGCGCAATTGCAGAAGGCCCGCGAGATTGTGCTGTCCGGCGCTATCGGCGCGGTCAAGCACGTCGAGTCGAGCTACCTGCAGAGCTGGCTGGTGTCGAAGGCCTGGGGCGACTGGCGCACGGAAAGCCAGTGGCTGTGGCGGCTGTCGAAGAAGCACGGCTCGAACGGCGTGCTCGGCGATATCGGCGTGCACATCCTCGATTTCGCTTCGTATGGCTCGGGGCTCGAGATCGAGCACGTGTTCGCGCGGCTGAAGACCTTCGACAAGGCTGATGGCAACAAGATCGGCGAGTACGAGCTCGACGCCAACGACAGCTTCACCATGGCGGTGGATTTCGACAATGGCGCACTGGGCGTGATCCATGCCAGCCGCTGGGCCACCGGCCACATGAACGAGCTGCGCCTGCGCGTCTATGGCGAGAAGGGCGGGGTCGAAGTGCAGCACCGCCACGACGGCTCGCGCCTGCGCGTCTGCCTCGGCGACAACGTCGAGAGCGGCACCTGGGAAGAGATGGAAGTGCCGCCCGTGCCGACCAACTACCAGCGCTTCGCCGAAGCGGTGCGGACCGGCAAGATGCAGGAGCCGAGCTTCCGCCACGCGGCGGAACTGCAGAAGGTGCTGGACCTCGCAACGGTGTCCGAGCAGCAGCGCAAGGAACTGGCGACGCACTGAGCGTCGCCAACCCGGGCCTCAGGGCACCAGCACGATCTTGCCGATCGAGGCCCGGCTCTCGATCAGGCGATGCGCATCGGCGGCATCGGCCAGCGGAAAACGGTGGCCGATGTCGACGCCGAGCGTGCCGTCGGCGACGGCCGCGAACAGCCGATCGTACGAGGCCCGCAGGGCAGGGCCGCGACGTGCCGGATCGCCGAGCAGGGACCACAGTGAGAAGCCGGAAATGGTCTGCGCCGCGGCGGTGACGCCGGCCATCTGCGCCGGGGTGAAGCCGGGATAGGCGCCGCTGGCGCCGCCATAGACCGCGTAGCTTCCCTCGGGCGCCAGCAGCGGCAGGCTCGCGGTGCTGACCTCGCCGCCCATCGCATCGAAGATCACGTCGTATGGGCCGGGTGCCTGTTCGGCCCAGCCCGAGGCGGACACCACGACCTGGTCCGCGCCTGCCGCAAACGCCGCATCGATCTTGGCCGCATTGCCTACCGTTCCGACGACCCGCGCGGCACCGGCGAGCCGAGCCAGACGCACCAGTAGTTGGCCAACCCCGCCGGCCGCAGAGTGGACCAGCACGCGTTTGCTGGCGGCCGGATGGCGCGCCAGCAGTTGCTCCGCCGTCAGCCCCTGCACGGCCAGCGACACCGCCGCATCGAACGATACGGCGGCCGGCAGTTTAAACGCCACGTCCGCCGCGAGCGCTACATGCTCGGCATAGCCGCCATCGAGCCGTGGCTCGGCGAAGATCGCCCCGAGCACCCGGTCGCCGATCGCCAGCCCGCTGACGCCATCTCCGAGGGCGATGACGGTACCTGCAACCTCGCCGCCCGGGATAAAGGGCATCGGCAGCTGCAGTCCCGAACGACCGGAGCGGATGATGGCGTCGCCGAGGTTCAGCCCGATTGACGCCACCCTGATCAGCACCTGGTCGCGGCCGGCGACCGGCATCGGCACCTCGCGGACCTGCAACTCACCGGGACCACCGAACTGCGAAATCGAAACCACCTGCATGGAACTCTCCTTGTCGAAGGCGTCCCTTGTTCCGATATCGAGCCGAGCCCGCTACAGACTTTCTGGTGTCATACGCACCGGCTGGTGCGCTTGGAGAATGCGATGAACCGGCTCTCGACCTGGCCCCTCGAACGCACCCTGCAGATCATCGGCGGGCGCTGGAAACTCTATATCCTGTTCCACGTCCTCGCCGGCCCACAGCGGCTGTCCGAGCTGCAGCGCGGCATTCCAGGCATTTCGCAAAAGGTGCTGGTGCAGCAACTGCGCGAGATGGAGGAGCACGGGCTGATCACCCGCACGGTGTTTGCCGCCGCGCCGCCGCATGTCGAGTACAGCGCCACGCAACTCGGTCTGTCGCTGGCGCCGCTGATGGATAGCCTGCAGCAATGGGGCATCCATCAGGCCAAGGCCACCGGAGACCACGAGCGCATGGTCTATTGCGATGCCTTCGCTGCCGAGAACCGCGCCGCTACGGCGGCCTGAAACGCACTGGGCAGTTGACCCTTCACGGCGTTCGCCCGACAATCGGTGGAGGAGAAGCCCGTGACCAATAGCGAACGACTGGCCCTAGGATTGATCGTTGTCGGCGTGCTGAGCCGGGTGATCCCGCACCCGCCCAACGTCACGGCCGTCGTCGGCGTGACGCTGCTCGGCGCCTACGCCTCCCGCAGTCCGTGGCTCGCGGCGCTGATCCCTCTTGCGGTGATGGCGCTATCCGACCTCGTCCTCGGCTGGCACAGCTCGGCGCTGTTCACCTATGCCGGCATGCTGGCCGGCACCTTTATCGGCCGCGGCCTGCTTCGGCAGCTTTCGGTTGTCCGACTGGGCGGAGCCGCGTTCCTCGCGAGCCTCGCGTTCTTCGTCATCTCGAATTTCGGCGTCTATCTGGGCGGCTACTACGGCTTCGGGATAGATGGGCTGGTAGCGTGCTACGTGGCAGCCATTCCGTTCTGGGGTTACAGCCTCGTGGGCGACATCGGCTCGACCGCGCTCCTGTTTGCCCTGTTCGTACTCGCACGCCGCTATGTCGACCGCGGCGCCGGCGCCGCAGGCGCCAGACTTTAGTTCAACTGAACCGTTTGCCGCCGCCGCGCCATTGACAGGCCGGGGCGGTGCGCCCTTTGGTGATCCTGCCGCCGCATACCTTCGCGGCCTCCGGACCAGCCCATGACTTCCACCATCGCCCCCGTCGAGGAGCGCCGCAATCTCGGCATCGGCATCCTGCTGTTCTCGCAGCTGTTCTTTGCCACGCTCGATACCTCAGCCAAGTACCTCTCCGTCATCGGCATTCCCCTGACCGAGATCGTCTTTGTCCGCTACGCCATCCACGTAGCGCTGGCGATCGCGCTGTTCGCGCCGATGCAGCGCGGGCTGTTCGTCACGCGGAACTGGAAGCTGCAGCTGCTGCGGGGGCTGTGCCTGCTTGGCGTAACCGGCGCCAACTTCCTCGCCATGCGCTTCCTGCCGTTGACGGTGACCGGCGCGCTGATGTTCACCATGCCCCTGATGGTGACAGCGCTCTCCGGCCCGTTGCTCGGCGAGACCATCGGCTGGCGCCGCTGGGCCGCCGTCGGCGCCGGCTTTGTCGGCATCCTGATCATCGTGCGCCCCGGCACCGAGGCGTTCCATCCGGCCTCGCTGATCTGCCTCGCCGGTGCGCTCTCGGCGGCGTTCTACTCGATCATCACCCGCAAGCTCGCAGGCGTCGACTCCGCCGCGACGCAGCAGGTCTATTCCGGCCTGATCGCGCTGACCTGCATCACCCCGTTCGCCTTTAACGGCTGGGTGTGGCCGAGCACCGGGTCAGGTTGGTTCGCGTTCATCGCCATCGGCGTCACCGGCATGATCGCACACCAGCTCAACACCATCGCGCATCGCTTCGCCCCACCCTCGGCGCTGGCGCCGTTCAGTTACACCGAACTGCTGCTGCTGGCGCTGGCGAGCTGGCTGATCTTCGCCGAACCACCGGACGTCTGGTTCTATGTCGGCGCTCCGATCATCATCGGGTCAGGGGTCTACATCTGGTTCCGCGAGCGCCAGCTGGATCGCCAGATCACCGTCGAGCCGGTGGAGGACTGAGCCGTGGCCAGCGTGGTGAAACCCGTCGAGGACCGCCGGCCATTCGCCATCGGCCTGATGATCGCTGCCCTGTTCTGCTACACCGTGATCGACAGCTGCGCCAAACTGATGGTGCAGGCCGGGCTACCTCCGATGGAGGTGGTGTTCGTCCGCTATGCCGGCCAGTTCATCCTCGTGCTTGCGTTCTTCGTGCCGCGCGACCGCAAGGCGCTCGTCGCGACGCGGAACCTGAAGCTCGAGGTGGCGCGTGGGCTGTTCCTGCTCGGCTCGACCATCTTCAACTTCATCGCTGTGGTCTACCTGCCACTGACCATCACCTCGGCCATCTCCTTCACCATGCCGTTGATCCTCTGCGCACTGTCGATCCCGCTGCTAGGTGAGACGGTCGGCTGGCGGCGCTGGCTGGCGATCGGCGTCGGCTTCCTGGGCGTGATGATCATCGTGCGGCCGGGCACCGAGGCCTTCCATCCGGCCGTGCTGCTGTCGCTGGGCACAGCCGTCTGCAGCGCGCTCTACAACCTCTCGACCCGCCGCCTTGCCGGCGTCGACAGTACCTCGGCGCAGCAGTTCTATGCCGCCGGTGTCGCGACGGTTTGCGTGCTGCCCTTCTCGTTGGGCGGCTGGACCTGGCCGACCGATCCGCTGATCTGGGGGTGCTTTGCCGGCATCGGCGTCGCGGCGCTGATCGGCCACCTGTTCATCACCACCGCGCACCGCTACGCCCCCGCCTCGGTGCTGGCCCCGTTCGGTTACCTGCAGATATTCTTCATGACCGGAGCCAGCTGGCTCGTCTTCAACCAGCCGCCCGACGTCTGGATCTACATCGGCGCCCCGATCGTCATGGCCTCCGGCCTCTACATTTGGCTGCGCGAGCGCCAGCTCTCGAAGTCGGTGGTCACGGAAGTCACGATTGAGGACTAGGCTGCCGGTGTCGCCGTCCGCTTCCTGAGCATCCCGCTTCCCGGCGCGAACAGCAGGGCGAGCAGGAACACTCCCGCCTGGATCAGCACGATGCAGGGTCCGGTGGCGCCATTGATGCTGAAGCTGATCAGCGTCCCCAGCACGCCCGAGGCGATGGCGACGGTCATGGCGATGGCCAGCATCGTTTCGAAGCGCTTGGCGAGAAGGAAGCCGATGGCGCCGGGGGCGATCAGCATGGCGACGACGAGGATGATACCGACAGCTTTCAGCGAGGCAACGATGGTGATCGAGAGCAGCGCGAGCAGGCCGTAGTGGAGGAGTTTGACCGGCAGGCCGATGGCGCGGGCGTGTTGCGGATCAAAGGCATAGAGCAGGAAGTCGCGGCGCTTGGCGAGGACAATGAGCAGCGTGCCGAGCGCGATGATGGCGGTCTCGATCAGGTCCTGCCAGGTGACGCCGAGCATGTCACCGAACAGGATATGGCTCAGGTGCTGGTCGGTTTCGATGCGCGAAAACAGTACCAGACCGACTGCGAACATGCCGGTAAAGACGATGCCCATTGCGGTATCTTCTTTGATCCGGCTGTTGTCTTTCAGGTAGCCCGTGCTCACCGCGGCAAAGAGTCCCGCGGCGAACGCGCCGATGGCGATCGGCAGCCCGATCACATAGGCGATGACGATGCCGGGTAGCACGGCGTGCGAGATCGCGTCGCCCATCAGCGACCAGCCCTTCAGCACCAGGAAGCACGACAGCACGGCGGAGACCGCGCCGACAAGGATCGCGACCAGCAGAGCGCGCTGCATGAAGTCGTAGGTCAGCGGCTCGACGAAGAAGGCGTAGAGGGCGTCCATCAATTCGCTCCCGCTTCGCGCAGCGCCCGCCGGCGGGCGGCGATGCGCCCGTGCTTGGGGGCAAAGAAGAAGGCGAGGAGGAACAGCAGCGTCTGCAGCGAGACGATCACCCCGCCGGTCGCGCCATCGAGGAAGAAGCTGACATAGGCGCCGATCGCTGCGCTGGCCGAGCCGAGCACCACGGCGATGATGATGAGGTTCCGGAACCGGTCGGTGAGGAGGTAGGCGGTGGCGCCCGGCGTCACCACCATGGCGATGACGAGGATGGCGCCGACCGTCTGCAGCGCCGCGACGGTGCAGGCAGCGAGCAGAGCGAAGAACAGCACCTGCAGCAGGCGCGGGTTGAGGCCGACCGTGCGGGCGTGGTTCTCGTCGAAGAACACCAGCATCAGGTCCTTCCACTTGAGGATCAGGATCGCCAGCGACACCAGCGAGATGATCACCACCTGGATGACGTCGCCGTCGGAGATGCCGAGGATGTTGCCCATGACGATGGCCTGCACGTCGACCGCGGTGGGGTTGAGCGAGACGATCAACAGGCCGAGAGCGAAGAACGAGGTGAAGATGATGCCGATGACGGCGTCCTCCCTCAGTTTAGTCCGCGCCCGCACCAGCACCATCGACGCTGCAGCGAGGCCGCCCGCAACGAAGGCACCGGCAGCGTAGGGGAGGCCGAACAGGTACGCCGTCGCGACGCCGGGCACCACCGCGTGGCCGAGGGCATCGCCGATCAGCGACCAGCCCTTGAGCATCAAGTAGGCGGAGAGGAAGGCGCAGACGGCGCCCACCAGTGCCGACACCCACATCGCCTTGACCATGTAGTCGTAGGTGAAGGGGACAAGCAGGTCTTCGATCATTTCTCGTCCTGCGACTTGCTGGGCGAGGCCGGCTTGCTGCCGCCGTTCTCGCCGTAAAACACCACCGGTCGCTCGTCATCGGTGAGCACGGTAACGCGGCGCTGGTCCTTGTCGTCGTGGAGGTCCTCGCCGGCGAGGTGGAAGTGCCGCAGCACGCCGCCGAACGCCTTCTCGAGGTTGGCCTGCGTGAACACTTCGGTTGTTGGGCCGGAGGCGAGGACGGTGCGGTTGACCAGCACCACCTGGTCGCAGAAATCGGGAACGCTGCCGAGGTTGTGGGTCGAGACCAGCATCAGCTGGCCCTGGCCGCGCAGTTCGCGCATCAGGGTGATGATCGCTGCCTCGGTCTGAACGTCGACGCCGGTGAACGGTTCATCGAGGAGGATGATGCGGCCTTCCTGCGCCAGGGCGCGAGCCAGGAACACCCGCTTCTTCTGCCCACCCGACAGCTCGCCGATCTGGCGCTTGCGATAGTCGCTCATGCCGACGCGGGCCAGCGACTGCTCGACCAGCTCGCGGTCGCGCGCCGATGGCATGCGGAAAAAGCCCATGTGGCCCTGCCGCCCCATCATCACCACGTCCTCGACCAGCACGGGGAAGTTCCAGTCGACTTCCTCGGCCTGCGGCACATAGGCGACGATGTTGCGCTTTAGCGCCTCACGCACCGGCAGTCCGGCGATCCGGACCTCGCCGGCAATTGGCTGTACGAAGCCCATGATGGCCTTGAACAGCGTGGATTTGCCGCTGCCATTGACCCCAACGAGGCCGGCAATGGTGCCGGCGCCAAGCCCGAACGTTGCGTCGCGCAACGCCACATTGCCGTTGGGGTAGGCGACGGTGACGCCCTCGACCTCGAGGCTCGGCTGCGGGGCGGGGTTCCATGCCTCGTGCGGCACGTTTGCGGTAAGCGTCACTTCCCGAACCCCTTGGCGATGGTGTCGACGGTAACTTCGAGCAGCTTGAGATAAGTCGGCGTCGGACCGTCGGCTTCGCTCAGCGAGTCGACATAGAGCACGCCACCATAGGCGGCGCCGGTTTCCTTGGCGACTTGCTTGGCCGGCTTGTCCGACACCGTGCTTTCCGAAAACACCACCGGGATCTTGTTGGCGCGCACCGCGTCGATGACCTTGCGCACCTGCTGCGGCGTGCCCTGCTGGTCGGCATTGATCGGCCAGAGGTAGAGCTCTTTCATCTGGTAGTCGCGGGTCAGATAGCTGAAAGCCCCTTCGCTGGTGACGAGCCAGCGCTGCTCGACCGGGATCTGCTCCAGCCGGGCGCGCAGAGGCGCATCCATCGCCTTGATCTGCGCGGAATACGCAGCGGCGTTGGTGTCGTAGGCCGCGGCATTGGCGGGGTCGTACTGCACCAGAGCCTTGCGGATGTTCTCGACATAGATCAGCGCGTTGTTCGGCGACATCCAGGCATGCGGGTTCGGCTTGCCGGAGTAGGGGCCCTCACCGATGCTCATTGGCTCGACGCCGTCGCTGACCACGACCTGGGGCACGTCCTTCACATTGTCGAAGAACTTCTCGAACCAGCGTTCGAGGTTCATGCCGTTCCAAAGCACCAGGTTGGCGCCCTGCGCCCTGACGATGTCTCGCGGCCCCGGCTGGTAGCCGTGGATTTCGGCGCCCGGCTTGGTGATCGATTCAACCACAGCCGCGTCGCCGGCAACGTTGCGGGCGATGTCGGCAATGATGGTGAAGGTCGTCACCACCTTGAACTTCCCCTGTGCAAGGGCAGGCAAGGTCGTCATCCCGGCCAGCGCAGCGAGGGCCAGGACAGCGAGGCGGCGGCGGGTGATCATTGTTCGGGCAATCTCTTGTTGCGAATGGTTTGCAATAGCATCTAGTTTCGCCCCGTTGTCAACTCTTTCCGGCTTGAGTTGCTTTCGTCGGCGCTTTCCGTGACAACCAAAGAAAAGTGCCTCCGGGATGGGGACCCCGCTCAATGCCTGCCTTTCGCATGATCGACGCCAAGCTGCCTGAGTTCGGCATTCCCTCAACGCGTCCTGAACTCGACCGTTCCGTCTATCTCGCCCGCTTCGCCGCGCTCGGCAGGGCACGCCGTGCGGCGGGGCTCGATGCGCTGGTGGTCTATGCTGACCGCGAGCATTCGGCGAACCTCGCCTACATCACCGGGTTCGATCCGCGCTTCGAGGAAGCGCTGCTGCTGATCACCCCGGACACCACGCCGACGCTGCTGGCCGGCCCCGAGAACCTCGGCCGCGCCGCCAATGCCGCCATCGATCTGGAGGCCCGGCTCTACCCGCCATTCGGCCTGTTGGGGCAGGATCGCACCAAGACCCCGGCGCTGGCCGAGGTGCTGCGCAACGCCGGCATCGCCCACCACCAGCGCATCGGCGTACTCGGCTGGAAGTACTTTGGCCCCGATGAGGCGGCCAAGCCCGAGGCCTGGCTCGAGACGCCATCGTATATCGTCGACACATTGCGCCAGATCGTCGGGCCGGATGGCCGGGTCGTGAACGCCAACGCGCTGCTGATGCACTCGGTGACCGGGCTGCGCGCCGTCAACGAGATCGTGCAGATCGCGCAGTTCGAGTTCGGCGCGGTGGCCTGCTCGGAAGCCGTGAAGGCGGTGATCGCCAATGTACGGCCGGGGATGAGCGAGTTCGAGGCGGTGCAGCAGATGCGGCTCGGCGTGCTGCCGCACTCGTGCCACACCATGTTCTCGTCCGGCGATCGGTTGGTCGGGCTCAACAGCCCGTCCGGTAAGAAGCTCGAGAAGGGCGACCCGATGACCTCGGCGGTCGGCTACTGGGGAGGCCTGTCGAGCCGTATGGGCTGGCTGGTGGCCGATGAGTCGGAACTGCCGGAGAATGTCCGCGACTATGTCGACCGCCTCGCCGGACCCTATTTCGCCTGCGCCGCCGGGTGGTACGAGACCATCGGCATCGGCGTCACGGGGGGCGAACTCGACGCGCTGGCGCGCCGGCACCTCGACACGCCGTTCTTCAAGCTGGTGCTCAATCCCGGGCACCTGATCCACATCGACGAGTGGATGAACACGCCGGTCTATCCGGGTTCGAAGGAGCCGTTCCTGTCGGGCCAGGCGGTGCAATGCGACATCATTCCGGCGGCCGGGCCGCCATACCAGGGCGCCAACATCGAGGATGGCATCGCGCTGCTCGACGACAAGGGCAGGGACGAGCTGAAAGCCGACTTCCCCGACGTGTGGAATCGCGTCGAGGCGCGGCGCGCCTTCATGGGGGATGTGCTCGGAATTCGGCTGAAGCCGGAAGTTATGCCGCTATCGAATTTGGCCGGCGCCATGCCACCTTACTGGCTGTCGCCCGACCGGATCGTTTCCAAAGCGTGATGCGCACACCGAGCCGTGCTTGCCAATTTGCTAAACGCCATTTATCTCGTTTCCATCGACATTTGGCTGACTTCCGGCCGTAAGCCACCGCGATCGGTCAGGCGCACGATAGGACTTCCAAAATTCGACTGACCGGGCAGGGTGATAGCACGTCGTTCTGTCCACCAACATCACTGCGAAGAGGGACTACCCGATGGAAAAGGGCACCGTCAAATTCTACAACGATCAGAAGGGCTACGGCTTCATTCAGCCCGATAGCGGCGCGAAGGACGTGTTCGTGCACGCCACCGCTCTGCAGCGCGCTGGCCTGACCGGCCTCAGCGAGGGCCAGAAGGTCTCGTTCGAGACCGGCGAAGATCGCCGCACCGGCAAGATCGCCGTCACCGAGATCTCCGCCGCCTGATCTGGCGTAGGATTTTGCATTGAAGAGGCCGGGTACCGCGAGGTTCCCGGCCTCTTTATTGCCGTGGGCCGGCGTATGTCGCTACTTCTTTCCGCTGCCTGCCTCGCCCCAGGTGATCAGCCGCGCACTGCGGTGGCCGGTAAGGTAGATCCACAGCCAGCTGATCGCCACCGAGACGCGGTTCTTGAGACCGATCAGGAAATAGATGTGGGCGAGCCCCCAGGTCCACCAGCCGATCCAGCCGGTGAGCTGGATCCAGCCGAAGTCGATCAGCGCGGCGCTCTTGCCCACGGTCGCGATGTCGCCCAGGTGGCGATAACGGAACGGTCCCACGGTCTGCCCCTTGAGCCGCGCCTTGATCACCGAGGCGGCATACTTGCCGCCCTGCTTTGCCGCATCGCCGATTCCCGGCACGGGTTTGCCATTAGGCGCCAGCACCGTCACCGTGTCGCCGATGGCGAAGATGTTTGGGCTGCCCGGCACCGTAAGGTCAGGCTCGACCTTGATCCGCCCGGCACGATCCGCCTCGACGCCGAGCCACTTGGCTGCCGGCGACGCCAATACGCCCGCCGCCCAGATGATGGTGTTGGCATGCAGCACATGGCCATCGAAGCGGACAGTATCCGCCGTCACCTCGGTGACCGGCTGGCCCAGCAGCACCTCGACGCCGAGCTTTTCCAGCGCCGACTTGGCGTAGCCCGAGAGGCTCTCTCGGAAGTTCGCCAGCACGCGCGGCCCCGCTTCGATGAGGATGACGCGCGCCTCTTCCGGTTTGATCGAGCGGAACTCGTGCCTCAGCGAGGTGCGCGCCAGCTCGATCACCGCGCCGGCCAGCTCTACGCCGGTGGGGCCTGCACCGATGATGGCGAAGGTCAGCAAGGCCTTGCGCTTCTCCGGATCGGTCTCCCGCTCCGCCGCCTCGAATGCCAGCAGCAGTCGGCGGCGCATTGCGGTCGCGTCCTCCAGCGTTTTGAGGCCCGGCGCGAATGGCTCCCAGTCGTCATGGCCGAAATAGGCGTGCCGGGCGCCGGTGGCGATGATCAGGCTGTCATAGGGAACGCGCCCGCCATCCTCCAGTTCGACCAGCTGCGCCGCCTTGTCGATGCCGGTGACGTTGCCGAGCAGCGTCGTGACCTCCGGCCGGTGCTTGACCAGCATGCGGATCGGCCAGGCGATTTCCGACGGGCTGAGGGCGGTGGTCGCCACCTGGTAGAGCAGCGGCTGGAACAGGTGGTGGTTGCGCCGGTCGATGACGGTGATGTCGACATCGGCGCCCCGGAGCTTCTGGATTGCCGCCAATCCGCCGAACCCGCCGCCGATGACGACGACGCGATGTCTTTGAGCCGAGTTGGTCATCTCAAACCCCAAACTTTGCGCCCGACCTGCATGTAAGCCCCGGCGAGATCAGCAACAACGGTCGAGCCAAGGCGTCAGCGCAGGTCACGCATGCGAGGGTCGCAGGGGCCTCTGTCGGCCGCTAGAGCGACGGCGCGTCGAAGTCCCGGCGCGCCGCTTCGATGCTCTGCTGATTGCGCACGGCGAACGCCCCCAGCGGGCGAACGCTGGCGACGAAGTCCTGGCCAAGCTCGGTGAGCTCGTATTCCACCCGCGGCGGGATGGTGGCGAAGGCGACGCGCAGGGCGAAGCCGTGACGCTGCAGGCTGCGCAGCGTCTGGGTGAGCTGCTTCTGCGAAATGCCGTCGACGGTGCGCGCAATCTCGTTGAAGCGCAGGCGCTCGCCGCGCAGCGCAGTCAACACGTCGATGGTCCAGCGGGCGCCGGCCAGATCGAGGATCTCGTGCACAATCTCAAACTGGCTGGCTGCGGCCATCATGCTCTCCTTCAATCTCGGGATATCCTTCGAACAGCACGCGGGCGGCCATGCGCCCGAAGGCGCCGGCGACCCCGGCCCGTACGGCGTCGATGTTGTCAAAACTCTGCCAGCTGCTGACGCGTCCGACGATAGCGGTGACATAGAGCCGGCCCAGCGACGGTAGCCGGCGCTGCTCGGTCATGACGAAGCGGAGCACTTTGGCAGCGGTAGGCTGCGTGAGGCCCGCCTCGATGGCTTGTTCGGCCGTGCCCACGGGCGTCGCCGGCAGGCAGTGGGTGGCGACGACACTGGCCACCAGCGCCAGCTTCGAGCCGAAGTGGTAGAGCACCGCCGATTTGCCGACGCCGGAGAGTTTGGCCACGTCCTCGATGCGGCCGCGCTCGTAGCCCTTGTCGAAGAACACCTCGAGCGCCGCGTCGATGATCTGGTCGCGTCGCCCCGCCTGCCGGCGGAAGTTCGGCACGCGGCGTTCGGCAGGTCTGCCGGGAAGAGCTGAAGTCATAGAGCACCCATAGTCGTAGTTGCCCCGGTCGCCGGCTGACGACCGGGATTGGTCGGTGTCTCGCGCTATTCGCCCATGGCGTGCGCGCGTTCCTCAGCGGTCATCGGCTTTGCGGCCTTGGGGCGGCGCAGTAGGAAGACGATGGGCAGCGAGGCGAAAGTGATGATCATCATCAGCTTGAAGTCATCGAGGAAGGCGAGCATCGCGGCCTGCTGCGTGATCATGCCGTGCAGCGAGCCGACGACATTGGCGAAGCCACCCGCGGCCGTCGCGAAGTCGCGCAGCGGGCCCGAGTCGAGGGTGATGCGCTCGGCCAGCTCGCCATAGTTCACCACCTGCATCTGCGCCAGGATCATCGTGACGAACGAGATGCCGACCCCCTGGCCCACGTTACGGATGAGGCTGAACATCGAGGTCGCATCGACCCGGTACTTCGCGTTGATGGTGGCGAATGCCAGCGAGTTGAGCGGCACGAAGATGAAGCCCATGCCGACGCCCTGGATGAAGCCAGAGACGAGGATCGGCCCGGAGCTCATCACGATGTCGAACTCGGTCATCATGAACAGCGAGTAGCCCATCAGCAGGGTACCGGCGACGATCAGCAGGCGCGGGTCGTACTTTGACACCAGGCGGCCGACGACGATCATCGACACCATCGTTCCGATGCCGCGTGGACCCATCAGCAGTCCGGTTTCGATCACCGGAAAGCCCATCAGCCCCTGCAGCATCGGCGGCAGCAGTGCCAGGCCGGAGAACAGGGTGATGCCGGTGATGAAGATCAGCGTCAGGCCGGTGACGAAGTTGCGATCCCTGAACATCGCCATGTCGATGAACGGGTTCTCGGCGGTCAGGCAGTGAACCACGAACACCCACACGCCCGAGATGGCCAGCAGCAGGTAGATCCAGATTTCGGCCGAGTCGAACCAGCCGACGCCCTGGCCGCGATCGAGCAGCATCTGCAGCGACGCGACGGCAAGCGCCAGCATGCCGAAACCGAAGAAATCGAACTTGCGGACCTTGATGGCCGTGTTCGGCATCAGCGCGAACAGCATGAAGAAGGCAAGAATGCCGACCGGCAGGTTGACGAGGAACACCGCGCGCCAGTTGAACGTCTCGGTCAGCCAGCCACCCAGCGTCGGCCCGATGATCGGCCCGAACATGATGCCGGCGCCAAAGATCGCCATCGCCTGCCCGAGCTGCTCGCGCGGGTTGATGTCCATCATCGTCGCCTGCGCCAGCGGCACCAGCATGGCGCCACAGACGCCCTGGATGACGCGGAACAGCACCATCTGGGTCAGATTGGTGGCGATACCGCACAGCAGCGACGCAGCGGTGAAACCCACGACGGCAGCGAGCAGCAGGTTACGCCGGCCGAAGCGGTCGGAGAACCAGCCGGTGAGCGGCGTCGCGATGGCCGCGGCGACGATGTAGGAGGTCAGCACCCAGTTGATCTCGTCCTGCGACGCACCAAGGCTGGCCCGCATGTGGGGCAGGGCAACGTTCGCGATAGTGGTGTCGAGCACCTGCATGATCACCGCCACCATGATGGCGGCCGTCAGCAGGCCCTTGTTCTTCACCACAACGGTCGGGGCCGAGATAGCGGGACCGGCGGCAGCCATTTTAGAGCGCCTTCGGGCCTTCGGCAGCCTGGCCCCCTTCGGGCTTGGTGTCGACGTTGACGGAGGCGCTCATGCCGGCGCGGAGCAGGTCCGTTCCCGTGTCGCACGAGATGTTGACCGGCACGCGCTGCGTAACCTTCACCCAGTTGCCGGTGGCGTTCTGCGCCGGGATCAGCGCGAACTCCGCGCCCGTTGCCGCGCCGATCGACGCGACCTGGCACTCGATCGCCAGCCCGGGATAGGCGTCGACCTTCACCTCGGCCGGCATGCCGACCGATAGAGTGGTGAGCTGCGTTTCCTTGAAGTTGGCCTCGACCCAGGTGTCGCCGGTTTCGACCAGCGTAGCGATGGTCGAGCCGGTGTTGATGAACTGGCCGACATTGAGGCTCGCGACCTGGCTGACGATGCCGTCCGCGGGAGCGACGATCGTGCTCTTGTCGAGGTTGCGCTGGGCGTTGTCGCGCGCCGCGAGGGCTGCGCGCACCGCGGGATGGTCGTCGGTCTTGATGTTGGGATCGCCACCGAGTGCCGCCGTGGCGTTGGCCACGTCCTGCTCCTCGAGCGACACGTTCGACTGCGCCTGCTGCAAGGCAAGACGTGAGTCATCGAGTGCAGACTCGGCCGAGATGCCCTGCTTCTGGAGGTTCGACGCGCGGTCCCATTCCTTCTGCCGGATGGCGAGGGTGGATTTGGCGGCCTCGAGCTTGGCGGTGGCCGTTGAATAGCCGACGCGCAGCTGCTCGACATTCACCCGGGCGGTGGCGAGCGCGGCGTCGGCCTGGCTGAGGGCGATGCGATAGGGCTCGGCGTCGATGGCGAACAACGCATCGCCGGCCTTGACCAACTGGTTGTCCTTTACCGCCACCGAAACGATGCGGCCTGCGACGTCGGACGACACCGACACCTTGGGCTGCTGCACATAGGCATTGTCGGTTTCGACATAGCGCCCGCCGGTCAGCCAGAAATAGCCGCCACCTGCCGCCAGCACCACCGGCACCGCCAGCATCAATGCCAGCCGCTTGCCAGAACGCTTCTTCTTGGCCGGCGCCTCGGGGGTGGCGACCGCCTCCGGCTTCGCTGCCTCGGCGGCCGGGACCAGAACCGGCTTGGCTTCGCCGGGAGCAGGGGGGGTAACGCGGGCGTTCATTTCAGACTTCCTCGAGTTCGGCCGCCTGGCCGGAAAGATTGTCGCGCATCCTCATGAGCGCAGAAATTACTGTTTGCCGATCCTCGGGGGAGACTCCCTCGAGCGCGGCCTCATACATGGCGAGCCCGACCTTCCGGGCCGTTGCATAAACTTCTTCGCCCTCGGTCGTCAGCCGGGCGAGCTTGGCGCGGCTGTCGGTCGGGTCGGCATAGCGGTCGATCAGGCCCCGCTTCTCCAGCCGGTCGAGCACGCCCGATACAGTCATCGGGTCGGTGTCGGTCGCCGCGGCCAGCGCCACCTGCGTGATGCCTTCGTTCATGCCGACATGCGCCAACACCTTCCACTGTGGCAGCGTGATGCCGTGGATGCGGGCCTCTTCCTCGAAGCGGCGCTTCATCAGTCGGCCCACTTCGTTGATCAGGTAGCCCAGCGGGGCTTGGTGCTTGTATCCGAAATTCGATTTCATAAGTGCACATATAATAAGTGCACATACGAAGTCAATGAACCGGACCGTTAGCATGCTATCTAAAGACGCGTTGCTCCCATGCATGGCGCGCGGGACGACTCGATCGGCCTTGCATCGAGAAAGCGTTGCGCGATGAAACTTAAAGCAGGGTCAGACAGTTATCTTCGCAGAGGCCCAAAACACGCGCGCGAAGGCGAGCGAAAATGGACAGCCACATCAAGCACGCGCCACTCTCGGGTCGACTTGTCATGTTGGGGTTCGGCAGTATCGCGCAGGCAAGCCTGCCGCTGCTGCTGCGTCACCTCGACCTGCCACCAGAGCGGATCGAGATCATCACCGCCGATGACAACGGCGCTGAGATTGCTCGCGCCTATGGCGTGGGGCACCGAATCCTACCGCTGACGGAGTACAACTATCGCGAAGTGCTCGAGCCGCTGATCGTGCCGGGGAGCTTTGTGCTCAACCTGTCGGTCGGTCTTTCCAGCACCGCCTTGATTGAGTTCTGCCGTGCCCGCGGCGCCCTCTATCTCGATACCTGCATTCAGCGCTGGCCGGGCGACGACCCCTTCGGCTTGCGTACGCAATCAGAGCGGTCCAACTACGCCCTGCGCGAGGAGGTGCTGGCCCTCCGCGGTGAGCGCCCCGCCGGTCCCACCGCGGTCATGACAATGGGGGCCAACCCCGGCCTTGCCTCGATCTTCGTCAAGGAGGCGCTGTTGCGCATGGCGGACGACGCCGGCATCGACCCGCCCCACGAGGCAGAGCGGGTCGCCTGGGCCAAGCTCGCCCGCACGCTCGGGATCAAGGCGATCCATGTCGCCGAGCGCGACACCCAGCTGAGTGCGCAGCGCAAGCAACGGGACGAGTTCGTCAACACCTGGTCGGTGCCGGGCCTCGTGACCGAGGGGCTGCAGCCGGCCGAGCTCGGCTGGGGCACGCATGAGCGTCACTGGCCTGAAGATGCCGAGCGGCACTGCTTCGGCTGCGGCACCGCGATCTATCTCAACCGCCCCGGCGCCTCGACCCGCGTGCGCAGCTGGACGCCGCTCGAGGGCGCCTACCAGGGGTTCCTCATCACCCATTGCGAGTCGATGTCGATCAGCGACCACCTGACCGTCCGAGAGGCCGGGCGCGTGGTGTACCGGCCGACCGTCCACTACGCCTACCACCCCTGCGACGACGCCGTGCTGTCATTGCACGAGATGGCGGGCAGGGGCTGGGTGCCGCAGCACCGCGCGCGGATCATCCGGGACGATGTCGTCTCCGGCCTGGACGAACTGGGCGTGCTGCTGATGGGCAACGAACGGGGCGTCTACTGGTTCGGCTCGCGCCTCGGCATCGAACAGGCCCGGGCGCTGGTGCCGCACAATAACGCCACCAGCCTGCAGGTCGCGGCGGGCATCCTCGCCGGCACCGTCTGGGCCATCCAGCACCCTGATGCCGGCATCGTCGAACCCGACGACCTCGGCCATGAGGACATCATGCGCGTGGCGCGGCCCTATCTCGGCGACGTGGTCGGTGTCTACGGCGATTGGTCGCCGCTCGATGGCCGGGGGCAGCTCTTCGCCGAAGACCTGGACCGGGACGACCCCTGGCAGTTCAAGAACCTGCGCGTCTGCTGAGGACGCTCCTTGATGGGGTGACCCCGACCCGGTGGTCGTGGCGTCTGGCATTTTCGATCAGCATGCCCTATTTCCCGGGCATGGCACACGACCTCGCAACCGCCCGCCGCCTTTCGGTGGCCCCGATGATGGATTGGACCGACAGGCATTGTCGGTACCTGCATCGGCTGCTGACGTCTCGCGCG
This sequence comes from Devosia sp. P3_B2, assembly GCF_056402875.1. Lineage (NCBI taxonomy): Bacteria > Pseudomonadati > Pseudomonadota > Alphaproteobacteria > Hyphomicrobiales > Devosiaceae > Devosia > Devosia sp. P3_B2. The sequence continues at coordinate 205,896 of NZ_JBFUGO010000005.1, forward strand.
CTGCTGTTCACCGAGATGGTGACCAGCGCGGCAGTGGTGCATGGCCCGCGCGAGCGGCTGCTGGGATTCGATGCGGTGGAGCAGCCGGTAGCGGTGCAGCTCGGCGGGTCAGACCCGAAGGAATTGGCCGAGGCGACCCGCATCGCCACTGAGTTTGGCTATGCCGAGATCAACCTCAATGTCGGCTGCCCGTCCGATCGCGTGCAGTCGGGCCGTTTCGGCGCCTGCCTGATGGCGGAGCCGGACCTGGTTGCGGAGTGCGTCCGCGCGATGCGCGACGCCACCGACAGGCCAGTGACGGTGAAGTGCCGCATCGGCATCGACGATCAGGATACCGAAGAGAGCCTCGACCGCTTCGCCGACACCATGGTCGCGGCCGGCGTCGATGCGCTCTATGTTCATGCGCGCAAGGCCTGGCTCAAGGGCCTGAGCCCCAAGGAAAACCGCGAAATCCCGCCGCTCGACTACCCTCGCGTTCATCGCCTGGCCGAGCGGCTGGCGCCACTGCCGGTCATGCTCAACGGCGGCATCAAGTCGATCAAGGACGCCGAGGCGCACATGCCGCATGTCTCGGGTGTCATGCTCGGCCGGCTCGCCTATCACGATCCGATGCTGCTGACGCTGGTCGACGAGCGCTTCTTCGGCGCGCCGAAGCGGACCGTTGAACTGCGCGACGTGATGCTGGCGATGGCCGAGTATGCCGAGCGCGAGATCGGCAAGGGCGCACGGCTCAACAACATCACCCGCCACATGCTGGGCCTCGCCAACGCCCGCGCCGGCGCCCGCACCTTCCGCCAGATCCTGAGCGTCGACGCCTGCAAGCGCGGCGCCGGTCCGGAAGTCATCATGCGCGCCTTCGACGCGCTGGAGCCGGAGCTGGCGCTGGCGGTTTAGTTGAGGCCGTCCCCGGAGTCAGGGAGCCACCGGCCTCTAGTGCTTGTCCTTCCAGAAGTCCGCCTGCAGTTGCGCCGCTTCCTCCGCTAGCATCGGCCCGACGATCTCGGTCGGCCGTTGCCCCGCCTCGAACACGATGTGGCAGGGCAAGTCGAGCGTCGGGTTCTCCTCGTGCGCGCCGGTCTGCGCCTTGAGGTCGCGTTCGGTCTGGCCGAAAACCACGCGGCCGATGCCGGCCCAGTAGATGGCGCCCGAGCACATCGCGCAGGGCTCGGCCGAGGTATAGAGCGTGCAGTCTTTCAGCTCTTCGAGGCTGAGGTTCTTGGCCGCCCACGAAGCCAGCAGCTTCTCGGCATGTGCGGTGCGGTCGCCGCCTTCCGAGCTGTAGCCGTTGCCCTGTTCGCGCAGCACCTTGCCGTGCTTGTCCGCCAGCACCGAGCCGAACGGATGGTCGCCGCCATCGCGCGAGCGCTTGGCCACGGCGAAGGATTGGCGCAGCAGGGCTTCGTCATAGGGGCGTGCGGGCATCGGGGTCTCCGTTGATTGCCCGCAGACTATGCCCGAGCCCGGCTCAGTCGACCAGTTCGAGCGCGTTGCCGGTCACCGCATAGCGGCTCAGCGTACCGAGAAAGCTCATGCCGAGGAGGCTCGTTTCCAGCGCGCCGCGTTCCGCGATGAAGGCGCGCACGTTGTTGCGCACGATGCCGCCGACCTCGATCTGGTCGAGCGTAACGCTCGCGGCCTTGCCGGTGCCGTTGGCGGTGGAGACCGAGACGTTGTAGTTCAGCACGTCCGTAGCAATGCCGGCTTTCTCGGCGTCGCCATGCGTCAGCACCACGGCGCTGGCGCCGGTATCGAAGATGGTCCGGATGTCCGAGCCGTTGATGGTCGCGTTGATCTGGAAGTGCCCGTCGCGCCCGCCGCGGAACGTGGCCGTGCCGCGCTCTCCGTCGACCACCGCGATGCCGGGCATCAGCTCGCCGAATACCCGCGACGCAACCCCCGAGAGGTCGTCGCGATAGGTGTAGCCGACCAGCACGACGCCGAAGATGCCGGCCCACAGGATCAGGTTGCCGAACAGCTCGGAGAACCTGTGTCGCCGAGAGAACAGCCCGCCCGCGATGAAGATCAGGATGACCAGCAGCGGCAGCAGTTGGCCCAGTTGTTCCTGCGTGAGGCCGACCATCGTTCCGGCGTCGGCGCTGACCAGGAGGGCCAGCCCGATGGCGATGACGATGGCGAAACCGATGAACAGCATGCAAATCCCTTCGCTGGCGCTTCCACGATAATGGGGTGGCGCCGGCGCAATTCAAGCAGTGCGCTGACCGGCAAACAGTGAACTCTGCGCGATCAGCCCATCGCCGACGATATCGAAGAAGGCCCGGACTCGCGCCGTCTTCCTGAGGTCAGCATGGGTGACGATCCATAGCTCGCGTGTCAACTCGATGACCGGACCGGCACTGGCCCGCACCAGCCCCGGCTCGATGTCGCCGAGGTAGCAGGGCAGCACCGCATAGCCGATGCCGGCCTTTGCGGCAGTGAACTGGTTGATGAGGCTGCTGGCGCGATAGACGATATGACGCGGCTCGATCTTCTCGCCGAGCCAGTCCGCCGCAGCGATACCGGTCACCTCCGCGCCCCAGCCAATGAAGTCGCGCCCGGCCAGGTCGTCGACCGGCCCGAGCGAGGGCGCTCCGTAGATGGTCCAGGCGATGTCGGCGAGCTTCCGTCCGAACAGGTCTGGCTCCTTCGGCCGGGTGACGCGCAGCGCGATATCGGCCTCGCGCCGGCTGAGGCTCAGCACCCGGTTGTCGACCACCAGCTCCACCACGATCCCTGGATGCGCCCCGCGGAACCGAGCCAGCTGCTGTGTCAGGACGCTGTAGGCCAGCGTCTCCGACGAGGTGACGCGCAACGCGCCGGTGAGCCGCTGGTCGCGCCCGCCGACCTCGCGGCTCAGCGCATCCGCCTCCGTTTCGACCCGCTCGGCGGTGGTCGCAACGCGTTCGCCTTCGGTGGTCGTCTGGTAGACACCACCAGGCAACCGCTCGAACAGCCGCACGCCGAGCTTTTCCTCCAGCGTATTCAGCCGCCGGAAGGCGGTGGAGTGGTTGACGCCCAGCGCATTGGCGCCGCCGCCGAGGGTGCCGGCACGGGCGATGGCGAGCACCAGCTTCAGGTCGTTCCAGTTTTCCATGGCTCTCGATATAGCATGGGCGCCGCTTGCAAGCATGCAAATGCTGATGGCGAAATCACCATTCGCCTTTCGAAGTCGCCGCGACTAACTCTCTGGCATCACCAACCCGGAGAGACCAAATGCAGCTCTACTACCACCCCTACGGTTGCTCGCTTGCCCCCGCCATCGCCGCCGCCGAGGCTGACGTCCCGCTCGATTTCACCTATGTCGACATCATGGGCGAGCCGCACACGCTGGCCGACAGCACGCTCTACACCGACATCAACGCCCGCAACTATGTGCCGCTGTTGGCGCTCGACGACGGCAGCGAAGTCAGCGAGGCCGGCATTATCCTGCAGTATCTCGCCGACCTGAACCCGGCGGCCGGTCTTGCGCCCGGCCTCGGCACGATCGAGCGGCGGCTGCTCAACCAGTGGCTGACCTTCCTCGGCACCGAGCTGCACAAGACCTACTCGCCCTGGCTGTTCCACCCCGAAGTCGGGGAACAGGCGCAGGACTATGCCCGCAAGCGTGTCGCCGCCCGCTACGCCATCGTCGAGCAGCAACTCGCCGGCAGGACCTGGCTGCTCGGCGAGCAGTTCACCGTTGCCGACGCCTACCTGTTCGTGATGGTCAACTGGGCCGCCGCGGCGAAAACGCCGCTCAGCGACTTCCCCAACATCCGCGCCTGGTTCGAGCGGATGAAGGCCCGCCCGCACGTCCGCGAGGCGATCCGGCTGCACTCGGCCAGCCCAGAGGCCAAGGCCGCCTAGACGAACATCAGCAACACGGTCAGCACGGCGACCTCGATCAGCGCTTGCAGCGCCCCGATCAGGTCGCCGGTCTGCCCGCCGATGAGCTTGCGGCAGGCCCACACCCACGCCGCTGCGACACCCGCTGCGACGCCCAGCGACACGATCACCGCGACGACGCTGGTGAACGGTGCCGCGAGCACGAAGGCCAGCAGCACGGCAAAGCCCATGCCGCCGAAGAAGGCCCGTCGCGACACCCGGCCAACCGCCGCCGAAGCACCGCCCTCGCGCGCATTGGGCAGCGCGACACTGAGCCACAGCGAGGCGGACCGTCCGATCACCGTCGAGGCGAGCCAGATGGCGCCGGCCGCAAGCGGGTTGTGGGCAGCGACCCCGCCGATCGCCGTGATGCGGAACAGCAGATAGAGTCCAAGCGCCGCCACCCCATAGGTGCCGTGCCGGCTGTCCTTCATGATCTCGAGCCGGCGCTCGACACTTGCTCCGCCGAACAGCCCATCGGCGCTGTCGGCAATCGCGTCGTCGGCCATCGCCCCGGTGGCCACCAGCATGGCCGCGACGCCCAGCGTGGCGGCGAAATAGCTCGGGATCCCGGCCCAGGCCGTCAGCATCATCAGCAGCGCCGGCAGGAACCCGATGGCGACGCTGGTGAAGCCCAATCCCACCGCGATGCGGTTGAGAACGGGCTTTTCGAACGGGCTGTCACCGGTTGGCAACCGCGAGAAGAACCGCAAGCCCATGATCAGGTCGTCGGTCAGCCGCCAGCCATAGGCAGGAGGCGCCTCGGGTGGCGTGACCGGGCGATGATTGTCCTGCCGTGGGGGCGATCCGGGGGCGTCGTCACTCACTTGCGGTTCCCTTGCCATGGGGCGATGCTCGCTTGTCCTTCGGCCTTCGGGGCAATGCAAGATGAGTGTCACCCAGTTCGAACTGGTGTCGCGTTGGCGGATCGCTGCGCCGTTGGATCGCGTCTGGCCCGAGATCGCCGATGTCGACGCCTGGCCCTCGTGGTGGCGTGCCGTTCGCAAGGTGGAGCGGCTGCACGACGGCGACGCGAGCGGGGTTGGAGCGGTCCGCCGCCTGACCTGGGTCACGGCGCTGCCCTACACCATCACGTTCGACGTCGAGTCCACTCGCATAGAGCCGATGCGCCTGATCGAAGGCCGCGCCAGCGGCGAGCTGAACGGTGTCGGACTTTGGACGCTCACCACCGACGGCGACGGCACGGCAGTGCGCTACGACTGGCGCATCGACCTCGGCAAACCCTGGATGCGCGCCTTCGCGCCAATCCTGCGTCCCGCCTTCGCCTGGAACCACAATGTGCTGATGGGCTGGGGCGAGTCCGACCTCAAGGCCCGGCTGGGCATCGGCTGAGCCCAGGTCAGCACTGCTGATCCCGATCGTGCTGGACTCTTGGGGCCGGACTCGCCCATGAGTGTCGTCCCCCGATCCGGAGCTGAAATTGCCGTCCCCCTTCGCCGACATCATCGACCTCCTGCATATCGCCCCCTCGGGCGACGAAGCCGCGGTCGCTGCCATCCGCCAGCGCGATCGCCAGCTCACCAAGCCGCCCGGTTCGCTCGGCGAGCTGGAGGGGCTGGTCGAGTTTCTCGGCCGCTGGCAGGGGAAGGCGAAACCGACGCTCGATAACCCCATGGTCGCGATCTTTGCCGCCAACCACGGCGTCACCGACCAGGGCGTCTCGGCCTTTCCGCGCGAGGTGACGGCGCAGATGGTCGCCAACTTCACCGCCGGCGGCGCCGCGATCAGCCAGATATGCGCACTGCACGAACTGAACCTGCGCGTCTTCGAACTGGCGCTCGAACTGCCCACCGGCGACATCACGCGCGAAGCGGCGATGGACGACAAGATGTGCGCCGCCACCATTGCCTACGGCATGGAGGCGATCGCTGGAAAGCCCGACCTGCTCGCCATCGGCGAAATGGGCATCGGCAACACCACCATCGCCGCCGCGCTCTACACCGCCCTCTATGGCGGCACCGGCGCGGACTGGGTTGGCCGCGGCACCGGCGTCGATGATGCCGGCCTCAAGCGCAAGGCCGACGCGGTGGACCGCGCCATCGCCTTCCATGCCGGCGCGCTCACCGATCCGCTCGCCATCCTCGCCCGCCTCGGCGGTCGCGAGATCGCCGCCATGGTCGGCGCCATCATCGCAGCGCGCCAGCAGAAAATCCCGGTGATCGTCGATGGTTTCGTCGCCACCTCCGCTGCGGCGATCGCCCATGCCGTGAACCCGGATTCGATCGACCACTGCATCTTCGGTCACGTGTCCGCCGAGCATGCCCATGCCCGCGCGCTCGAAGCGATGGGCAAGCGCTCGCTGCTCAGCCTCGGCATGCGGCTGGGGGAGGGGAGCGGCGCGGCCCTTGCGGCGGTGCTTGCCAAGACCGCGCTTCACCTGCACAAAAACATGGCGACCTTCGGAAGCGCCGGGGTCAGCGACAAGGAGGCGTAGGCGATGATCGCGGCCGGTGCGCAGTCGACCATCGACCTCGCCACTGGCCATCTCGTCGCCCTGCTGCAGCGCAATACCGGCGACCTGATCCGCAGCCTGCATCTTGTCGGCTCCGTTGCCGATGGCGATTTCCGTCCGGGCAGGAGCGATCTCGATTTCGTCGCTGTGCTATCGCGGGAACTGACTGATGACGACGCCGAGGCGCTGGTCGTCGTCCACCGCAGCTATCGCACCGACCCGACCCTGCCGAGCCTCGATGGCGTCTGGCTGACGGAGGATGAACTGCACGCCGGCCCCGACGCTGTCGCGGATGGGCCGACGTCCCAACAGGGCGATTTCGTCATCGTGGCGCGCGGCAACCGCAACCCGGTGACGTGGTTCGCGCTCGCCGACGCCGTGACAGTCATCGGGGAGCTAGACCGCGACGCGCTGTGGCACGACCGGGAACGGCTCGTCGCATGGGTGCGCGGGAACGCCGAGAGCTACTGGCGGCGTTGGTTGGCCCGAGCGTCGGGCGTTTCGTCGACAGGAGTCCAGATGTTCGGCCGCGCCATGCCGATGTGGGGCGTCCTCGGCATCAGCCGCCTCCACTACACCAAAGCCACGGGCAAGATTGCTTCCAAGTCCGCGGCCGGCGAGTGGGCACTAACGGCGTTCGATGCGCGGTGGCGGCCGATTGTGGAGGAAGCGCTGGCGTATCGGAAAGGTGAGCCATCGCGATACGGCAACCCGTTCGCGAGGCGGAGGGATGCACTGGCATTTGTGGAGATGGCAATTGAGGAGATTGTGGACTGACGTGGCCGGTTACTCGACGCCCATCTCCCCCCTCGCGGGGAAGAGTGGGGCCGGTGGATGTCGTCCCGCTCAGCTCGCTTCCGAGTAAATCTGCAGCCGCGGCTTCTTCTCCACCACCGGCGCCAGCGCATCCATCACCCGCGCCCGGGGGAAAGTCGCGATCACCTCGGTTCCGAACCGCAACTTCGAGAACAGGTCGAACCGCCCCTGGTGCAGTTCCATGATCTTCTGCACGATCGGCAGCCCCAGCCCCGCACCCTGCTCGGCGGTCTTCTGCGCCAGCGAACCCTGACCGAACGACGACAACACCGTCTCGATCTCGTTCTCGGGAATGCCCGGCCCGTTGTCGCGCACGCTCAGCAACTGCCCGCCATCGCCCGAGCGCGTCACCATCAGGTGCACCTTGCCCGATTGCGGGGTGAACTTGATGGCGTTGGAGAGCAGGTTCAACACCACCTGGCGGATCGCCCGCTCGTCGCCCCAGAGCTTGGGCAGGTTGTGCGCATAGCTAACGCTGAGCTCGATGCTCTTGGCCTTGGCGCGGATCTCCACCATGCGCCGGCAATCCTCGGCGATATCGATCAGCGAGACCGCCTCTTCGTTGAGGTCGTACTTGCCCGCCTCGATGCGGCTCAGATCGAGCAGCTCGTTGATGAGGTTGAGCAAATGCTGGCCGGACGAATGGATGTCGCCGGCATATTCCTTGTACTGTGGCACGTTATGCGCCCCGAGCAGTTCGGACTGCAGCACTTCGGAAAAGCCGATGATGGCGTTGAGCGGCGTCCGCAACTCGTGGCTCATCGTGGCGAGGAACTGCGACTTGGCGATATTAGCCTGCTCGGCATGCCGTCGCGCCTCGTCGCTCATCTCGCGCGCTTCCTCGAGCTCGTTGATCAGCGAGTCCTTTTCCGCCTGGTGCTCGATGGTCTCGAGTTCCGACTTGTAGAGCTGCTTGGCCAGGTAGACGAAGAACATCTCGCCGCCAACGACGACCGCGGCCAGCGCCCAGTTCAGCGTGCCGCCGGCCGTGACGAGGCTCATCGTCACCGTCACCGCGGAGGGCAGCGTGCTGGACAGCGTGGCACCCGGCAGCGTGCGCGTCGATACGGCGTTGGCGGCAATACCGATCAGCGCCATGGCGAACATCGCGACCAGCAGCGGTCCGGCATCGGTGGTCATCAGCGTGAACAGTGACAGCAGCGCCCAGGCGATGCCGTTCACCATCTCGGCGACGACGAAGCTGGCGGTCCAGCGCCCGGCGTTGAACTTCTCCTGCGGCTCGTCCTTGAAGCGGCGGCAGAGCCAGGCCACGGCCAGATTGGCGACGATCATCAGGGCCGCCCAGCCCGCGGCGGCCAGCGGCGACACCCACAGGCTGGCGAACAGCGCCAGGATCAGCACCAGGGCCGGCACGGCCAGCAGCCCGCCAAGCCGGGAGCTGGCATATTCGTCGAGCAGTTCGAAATCGAAGGAAGCGCGGGTGCCGGAGCTTGAGGTGAGGCGCTGGCGCGCGTCGAACACCGTCCGCTGCGAGTTACGGCGAAGCTCGCGACCCATCTGGGCGCGCACGTCTTCATCGTGCATCGCGGGCTTCAACGCCATTACTCAAATACTCAACACAACACTATCGCGAACAGGAAACGCGTTCGTTACGCTTGTGCAAAAACCCTATGCGCCGCATGGTTAAGTTACGGTGAACTGCCGGGTGGCCAAATGGGTGAAACCCAAGACGATCGGCAGTCTTCGCCAGTAGTGCGGAGTGCCATGCCGGCCTGGGCAAGCGGGCGCCGCACGCCGCTGCCGCGCCGTTTCCGCATGCGTTGGCGAGGCTGGTTCGTCGTGTTGATCGGGGTGGGGCTGCTCGCAGTCTACCTTATCATGCCCGACGCACCTTTCTCGCTCGACGGCCCGCCGCTGACTGGCACCGTGGAGCGCGTGGTCGACGGCGATACCATCGACATCGCCGGCCAGCGCATCCGGCTTACCGGCCTCGATGCACCCGAGTGGAACCAGACCTGCCGCACGGCTGACGGCGGCACCTGGGAGTGCGGCGCCCGCTCGTCGCGCTGGATGCGCGACCTGACGCGCGGCAAGACACTCACCTGCCGGCCGGAGGGCCACGACCGCTACGGCCGGCTGCTCGCCCTCTGCCGCGATGGCAAAACCGACATCGCCGAGGCCATGGTAGCCGACGGATTTGCAGTTGCCACAAGCCGTTACGCCGGCGTAGAGGCATCAGCCCGCAAGGCGCGGCTCGGCATCTGGCAAGGCAGTTTCGACGCGCCTGCCGCATGGCGCCGGCGCGAGGCGGCTGCTACCGCCGCCGAGACCGGAAATCCCAGTCGATTTGATCGGTTTCTGGCGTGGCTTTGGAACCTTCTGTCTAGTTGACAGGCGCAAGATATTTGCGTTGTATGGCCGCCTGCACTGTGTATTTTTGCGCTGCATCGGTGATTTTTCCACCATCACGCAATCTGATTTCAAGGGGGCTGCCATAGCTTTGGACAAGATCGATCGCAAGATTCTTGCGCTCCTGCAGAAGGACGCGACCACTCCGGTTGCCGAAATCGGCCGCAAGGTGGGGCTGTCGACGACGCCGTGCTGGCGCCGGATCCAGAAGATGGAAGAGGACGGGATCATCAAGGGCCGCGTCGCGGTTCTCGATCCCACCAAGATCAACGCCGGCGTCACCGTGTTCGTCTCGATCCGCACCAACGAGCACAACGACGCGTGGATGCGGAAGTTCGCTGCGGTGGTCGACGACTTCACCGAGGTGGTCGAGTTCTACCGCATGAGCGGCGAGGTCGATTACCTGCTGCGCGTCGTCGTGCCCGACATCGCGGCCTACGACTCGTTCTATAAAAAGCTGATTTCGAAGATCAATCTGACCGACGTCAGCTCGTCCTTCGCCATGGGGCAGATCAAGTACACCACGGCTTTGCCGCTCGAGTTCGCCATCGTTTCGGACGACGACAAGTAGCATGCCCGTTACCCGCGAAAGACTGCGCCAGCTCGTCGGGCTGGTGGAACCGGCTATCTCGCTGAGCGCGGCTCACATCGAGCAGCGCGACGGCTACGAGGTCGAACACCTGACCCTGCTGCTCGACGACACCGAGGTGCGCGGCATCCTCACCCGTCCCCTCAAGGTCGAGGGCCGCCTGCCGGCCATCCTCTACGGCCACTCGCATGGCGGGCGCTATGACATCGGCGCCGACGAACTGCTCGACGGCCGCGAGTATCTGCTCGATCCGCTCGGGCCGGTCTTCGCCCGCGCCGGCTATGTGACGCTCTGCATCGACATGCCGGTGTTCGGCAAGCGCGCCACCGTGTCGGAAGGTGCCGCCGCCAAGGCGCTGCTCTGGTACGGCAAGGGCCTGTTCGGCCAGATGCTCTGTGATCACTCGGCCGCGCTGACCTACCTGGCGTCGCGCCCTGAGGTCGATCCGCTCCGCATCGGCGCCTTCGGCATCTCGATGGGCTGCACCCTGAGCTATTGGCTCGCCGCCATGGACGAGCGCATCAAGGCCGTGGCGCATCTCTGCTGCTTTGCCGACCTCCGCACCATGATCGAGCTGGGCGCCCACGACGGGCACGGTGTCTATCTCGTGGTGCCGGGCCTGCTGAACGAGGCCGATGCCGGCGCCATCGGAGCGCTGGTCGCGCCGCGCCCGCAACTCATCTGCATCGGCGAGGCGGACTCGCTCACGCCCCCGGAAGCCGTCGCGCTGGCCTGGGACGAGACAAGTGCGGCTTACGCCGGTCACCCCGACCGGCTGCAACTGGTGTCGGAACCTGGCGTCAAGCACCAGGAAACGCCGCGCATGCGGGAAGCTGCGCTGGCGTTCTTCGCCAAGAGCCTCTAGCGCGGGCCTGCAACCCCAAGCGTCCCATCGTCATGCGTGACGAACCGCATGCCATGGCGGGCAAAGGCGTCGCATATGGCGGCGAAGTTCTCGTCGCGTACCGCCCGCGGGCCAGGCATTTCGACGCGCCGCACGGTCGAGAACGAGACGCCTGCCTCGGCGGCAAGGTCCAGGGCGGTCCAGCCGAGATAGGCGCGCGCCGCGCGAATTTGTGCATGCGACGGACTGTCGGTCACGCTCCGGGCGCTCCGCAAACCAGCCAATCCCGGCGCCGCTGCGCAACATTATCCGGCGGCGCGATGCGACGCGCATCAATACGTATCTCGGTATTCACTTGTCCCAGCCCTACATCGCCTCGCCGGAAGACCATTCGGGCTCATCCGGGACTGCGCTGGCGTCTCCAATTCGCAGAATATGCGGCGAAATTTAGTCAAACAGGCGGCGATACCAATCACATTTTTCGATAAGAGGCGAATGGTTAAGTTTAGGCGGTCAAAGCGGATGGATGAGGACAGAAAGTGCTCTCAGATACTTGCAGACAATGCTGCTCCGGCAGGGTGGGATTACGTCTTACATGATGGAACGAGCGCGAAGTTTGCCGATTCGCGTATCCGTAAGTAACGCGAACATAACGGACCGCCGTTATCTGCGCGTCCCCTGACTTTTGAGCGGTCCGGCCCCCTCCGACCGTTCGACTTTTTCTACGGCCCGTCTATGGTAGGCGAACAAGATGGCGCAAAGCGCCTGATCTGCGCGCCGGTTAGGGCGCGGTCCTGGAGGGGGCGAATATGCGGGAGGAATTCGATCACATCGTGATCGGAGGGGGAGCGTCGGGCTGTGTCGCGGCCGCCCGGCTCGTGACCGATGGCGGGCGGCGCGTGCTGCTGCTCGAGGCGGGCTATTCGCACCATCATCCGCTGCTCGACATGCCGCCGGGGATCTTCAAGCTGATCAACGGCTCCAAGTACATGACCTATCACCACACCGTGCCGCAGCAGCACCTCAATGGTCGCGTGCACGACATTCCGCAGGGCAATGTGCTCGGCGGCGGCACCTCGGTGAACGCGCAGGTCTACATGCGCGGCCGGCCCTCGGACTACGACGAGTGGGACCAGATCCTGCGCGGCAGCAATGACGGCGCCGCCTGGGACTGGTCGACCGTGCTGCAGCACTTCCGCCGCATCGAGGGCAACAACCGGCTGAGCAACGACTACCACGGCAATGACGGCCCGCTGCTGGTCTCCGACCCGGGCCACATCGACGACGTGTCGCGCTGGTTCGTACAGAGCGTGCAGCAGAAGGGCGAGCCGTTCACCAACGATTTCAACGGCGTGACGCAGCGCGGCGTCGGCTTCTACCAGTTCATGAACCGCAAGGGGAAACGCTCGAGCGCCGCCTACGCCTATGTCGAGCCGCTGAAGGACGACCCGCGGCTGACGGTGCGCCTCCGCGCCGCGGTGCAGAAGATCAACATCGAGAAGGGCAGGGCGGTCAGCGTCACCTACCGAGACGCGGCTGGCACCGAGCACACCGCGTACTCATCTGGCGACATTGTCCTCAGCTCGGGCGCGCTGGTGACACCGAAACTGCTGATGCTCTCAGGCCTCGGCCCCGCCGAGCAGTTGCGTAGCCACGGCATCGATACCCTCGTCGATCTGCCCGGCGTCGGCCAGAACCTCATCGACCATCCCGAAGTCCCGGTGATCTCGGTCGCCAACGGGCCTTACGGCTATTTCAAGCAGGGCGTCGGCTGGCGCATGCTGAAGAACGGCCTCAACTTCAAGCTGTTCGGCAACGGTCCGATCCTCTCCGCCGGCTTCGAGGCCGGTGCCTTCATCAACCCCGTCGACCGCGACGCACCGCCCTCCATCCAGGCGTTCTGCGTGCCGATCGTCTACCTCGACCGCGACCTGCTGAAGGTGTTCGACGACACCTACGGGGTCACCATCACCACCGTGCTGGTGAAACCCAAATCACGCGGTTACGTCGAACTCCGCTCCGCCAACCCCGCCGACATGCCGCTGGTCTCGCCGCATCTGCTGCAGCACCCGGACGACATGAAGATGATGGTCGAGGGCCAGCGCTTCTTCCGCGACGTGCTGCTCACCGGCCCCCTCGGCAAGCGCATCGAAAAGGTCATCGCGCCACCCGGCCCGGACCTCAGCGACGAGGTGATGGCCGAGCACTGCCGCCGGTTCGTCAAGACCAACTACCATCCGGCCAGCACGGCGAAAATGGGCGCCGACGGCGACCCGATGGCCGTTCTCGATGCGCGCCTGCGCGTCCGCGGCGTGGATAACCTCCGCGTCTCCGACATGTCGGCGGTACCCAACATCAACGCCGGCAACACCACGGCGCCCGCCATGATGCTGGGCGACCGCTGCGCCGATTTCATTCTCGGCCTCGACCGGCCGCCAACAGCTGTGCTGCATTAGGAGAGAGCAATGATCTTCGATCTGTTTCGTCTGGACGGCAAAGTCGCGCTGGTCACCGGCGCCACCCGCGGCATCGGCCTCGGCATCGTCGAAGCGCTGACCGACGCGGGCGCCCACGTGATCCTCTCGTCCAAGGTCCCCAAGCCGGATGTCGTCGCGCGCTTCAAGGACGCCGGCCACAAGGTCGACTATATCCAGGGCGACGTGCAGGACCCCGCGGTGCCCGCGCAACTCGTCGCCGAGGCAGTAAGGCTCGGCGGCGGCAAGCTCGACATCCTCGTCAACAATGCCGGCGTCGCCCAGCACGGCGAGACCCACAGCTTCCCCGAAGAGCAGTATCGCCGGCTGATGGATATCAACGTCGACAGCGTCTTTCGCGCCTGCCAGGCGGCGCTCATCCCGATGCGCGCCCAGAAGAGCGGCGTGATCCTCAATATCGGCTCGATCTCAGGGCTGATCTCGAACATCCCGCAGCCGCAGGCAGCCTACAATGCGTCCAAGGCCGCAGTGCACATGCTGACCAAGAGCCTTGCCTCGGACTACGCCGAAGACGGCATCCGGGTGAACGCCATCGCCCCCGGCTACATCACCACCGACATGACCAATGGCGGGTTGGCGGATCCGGTCTGGGGCCCGGTCTGGCGCGACATGACCCCAATGAAGCGGCCGGGTTCGGCCACGGATATCGGCGCAGCGGCGCTATACCTGTGCTCACCGGCGTCGGGGTATGTAACGGGCGAAGTGCTGGTGGTGGATGGGGGATATACGGTGCGGTGATCACACCAACACCGGCGCGAGCCAGGGGTGGGGGGCGGCAAACCACCGACGTGTCAGGACGACTGGGGCGCCGTCAACCGCCGGTCACACTCATATGCCGGCTCAGCGCCGGCGCCGTGTGGTCCCGGTCCAGCACGAAATCGTGCCCCTTGGGCTTCAGCAGCATCGCGCGGTCGAGCGCCGCGTCCAGCGCCTCCGGCCCGCCGTCGCGGATGGCACCGCGCAGGTCCACCATGTCGTCCTGCCCCAGGCACATGTAGAGCTGTCCCGTCGCAGTCAGCCGCACGCGGTTGCAGCTCTCGCAGAAATTGTGGCTCATCGGGGTGATGAACCCGACGAGGCCGTTGGTCTCCGCCACGTAGTCGTAGCGGGCCGGCCCGCCGGTGCGGTGCCCGGTCGGCTCCAGCGTGTATTTCGACTGCAGCCGCTCACGCAGCTCCTTCAGCGGCAGGTAGGTGTCGACGCGGTCGATCCCGACCTCACCCAGCGGCATGCCCTCGATCAGCGTCAGCCCGAAGCCGCGGCCATGCGCCCAATGCAGCATCGGCTCGATCTCGTCCTCGTTGACGCCGCGCATCGCCACCATGTTGATCTTGATCTTCAGTCCGGCCTCGTCGGCGGCGTCGATCCCATCGAGCACGTCGGCGATCCGTCCGCGGCGGGTGATTTCGGTGAAGCGCTTGTCGTCGAGCGTATCCAGCGACACGTTGAGCCGCTTCACCCCAGCTCGGGCCAGGCCTTCCGCATGCCGGCGAAGCTGGCTGCCATTGGTGGTGAGCGTCACCTCCTCGAGCCCTTGCCCGAGATGGCCGCCGATCTTTTCGACCAGTTCCATGATGTCGCGCCGCACCAGCGGCTCGCCGCCGGTCAGCCGCACCTTCTTCACCCCGCGGGCGACGAAGGCGGTGACGATACTGTCGATCTCCTCAAAGCTCAGCACTTCGTGCTTGGGCAGGAACGTCATGTGCTCGGACATGCAATAGACGCAGCGGAAATCGCAGCGGTCGGTCACCGACACGCGCAGATAGGTGATCCGCCGGCCATATCGATCGATGAGCGGGCGCTCTGCACCGGTGGGCGCGAGGTTCGGCTGTTCGAGAAGCGTCAGGGACATCAGGCCTTTTACCGCAACCAGCCGGTCGCCGCCTAGCACTGAAAATGAAAAGGCCGGCCACCAGGGCCGGCCAAATCGAAAACTTGATCCGTCGTTACTGGTGAACGACCACCAGCGCGCCGACCTTCACGCGCTCGTAGAGGTCGGTAACATCTTCGTTGGTGAGACGGATGCAGCCCGACGACACGGCCTGGCCGATCGTCCACGGCTCGGACGTGCCATGGATGCGGTACAGCGTCGAGCCGATATAGAGCGCGCGGGCGCCCAGCGGATTGTCCGGGCCACCGGGCATATAGGCCGGCAGGTCCGGAACGCGCTTGCGCATCTGCGCCGGCGGCGTCCAACCCGGCCACTCGGCCGTGCGGGTGATGCGGTGCTGGCCCGACCAGCGGAAGCCGTCACGGCCGACGCCGACGCCGTACTTCATCGCCTTGCCGTCGGCGAGCACCAGGTAAAGCCGGCGCTCCGAGGTCTCGATGACGATGGTGCCTGGCTTGAACTTGGTTTCGTAGTTGACGATCGAGCGGGCGATCGGGCTGCCGCGCTTGGTCCGGGCTTTGACGGTGGTCGAGTCTTCCCAGATGTTGGAATCGGGATTGTAGATCCGTGCCGCCGCGGCCGGAGCAACTACCGACAGGCTGACGATCGCCGACAACAAGGCGGCAATCGCTATTCTGCTCTTGGACATGTTCTTCAAACTGCGCCTCTTGACGAAATTGACCCTGCTAGCGAGCCAGTCAGTTATGGTTGATAGACTGTTCCTAACAGGCCGTGAATGGCGATGCCACGATTCGGACAAACTCCGAACACCCAAGCCACATTGTGTTGCGGCGAAGCGACATTTCCATTCACCTCTGCGTGAAGCCGCCGGTTGACAGGCCCTCGCACCTCTCCTAGGTCCGGCGCAGGGGAGGGCCTTGTTGTGTCAGATGATCCGAAGTTCCGCGCCGCCGCTGCGGCGATGGCAGAAGTAGAGAGCGGCATGCGCCTGGGCCTGGGCACAGGCTCGACGGCGAAGCACTTCGTCGACCTCGTCGGCCGCGCCGTGCAGGAAGGGCTGAAAGTCGTCTGCATCCCGACATCCGAGGTCACCGACGCGCAGGCGCGGAGCCTTGGTATTCCGCTCACCGATCTCGAAACCACGCCCGAACTCGATCTCACCGTCGACGGCGCCGATGAGATCGGTCCGGGCCTGGCGCTGATCAAGGGCGCTGGCGGTGCTCTGCTGCGCGAGAAGATCGTCGCTACGGCTTCCAAGCGGATGATCGTCATCGCCGATGCCAGCAAGCGGGTCGAGATGCTCGGCCGCTTCCCCTTGCCGATCGAGGTCAATCATTTCGGCCTTGGCGCCACGACCGCTGCGATCCGCGTCGTGATGGCCGATTTCAATGCCGAGGGCGATCTGCGCCGTCGCCTCAAAGCCGATGGAACGCCCTACGTAACCGACGGCGGGCACGCTATCCTTGACGCTTTTTTTGGCCGTATTCCTCAGCCAGAAGCGCTGGCGAAGGCCGTGGTCGACATCCCGGGCGTAGTGGAGCACGGCCTGTTCATCGGGCTGTGCAAGCGGGCCTACGTGGCCGGTCCCGCCGGTGTCGACGTTCTGGACGGCTGAGAGCCGCTCGGATAGAGGCTATAGGGGAAACACAACCAATGGGCACCAAGCTGATGACGTCCACCTTCAAGCGCGCGCCGATGCTTGTCGCCGCCGTGCTGTCGCTGATCCTTTCGAGCTTCGTCGCGCTGCCGGCCATGAGCCAGTCGCCGACCGAGATTGCGCCCGAGCACCTGGCGCTGGCACGCAAGTATGTCGACCTGACCGACACCGGCGGCCTCTATGAAGCCAGCGTCGTGCAGGCGGGCATCAACACCTACAAGCAGCTGCTGCCGCAGAATCCGGAGATCGCCGAGCCGCTGAACGCCGCGATCGAGGCTGTCATCTCCACCTACAAGGGCAAGAAAGGCGAGCTGTTCGACCAGTTCGCGCGCATCTACGCGCTCTCCTTCACCCAGGAAGAGCTGCAGCAGATCGTCGATTTCTACTCCTCGCCGACCGGCATCAAGCTGGCCAAGTCCAACGCCACGCTGAGCGGCACCATCAGCCGCGTCATGGATGTGTTCTCGTCGAACCTCAACACCGAGTTCTTCGCCCGGGTTCGCGCCGAGCTGAAGGCCAAGGGTATCGACACCTGAGCTTCGGCACCCTATCTGATTGCAGGCCCCGCCATCGCGCGGGGCCTTTTTACGTTCGGGGTATGCGATGAGTGACAGTTTCGATCTCGTGGTGATCGGTGCCGGTTCGGGTGGCGTGCGTGCGGCGCGCGTAGCCGCAACGTACGGCGCCAAGGTCGCGATCATCGAGGAGTATCGCGTCGGCGGCACCTGCGTGATCCGCGGCTGCGTGCCCAAGAAGCTGTTCGTCTACGGCTCGCGCTTCAAGGACCTGTTCGAGATCGCCCCGAGCTTCGGGTGGACCGTCGATGCCAGCTTCGACTGGCAGACTCTGGTAGTGAACAAGGACAAGGAGATCGCCCGGCTCGAGGCGGCCTATGTCGCGGGGCTGGAAAAGCCCGGCGCCGAGATCATCCGCGACCGCGCCGTGCTCACCGGGCCAAACAGCGTCAAGCTCGTCAAGTCTGGCCGCGAGCTCACCGCCAAGACCATTCTCGTCGCCACCGGCGCCCACCCCTACATCCCCGATATCCCGGGCAAGGAACTGGGCATCACCTCGAACGAGGCCTTCCACCTCGAAAAACTGCCGCACTCGATCCTCATCGAGGGGGGCGGCTTCATCGGGGTCGAGTTCGCCACCATCTTTGCCGGCCTGGGGGTCAACACCACCATCGTCTATCGCGGCGAAAAGCTGCTGCGCGGCTTCGACGAGGATCTGCGCACCGGGCTCGAGGCCGGTCTCGAAGCCCGCGGCATCAAGATCATCCACCAGACTAACGTGCGCGGTCTTCGCCAGACTGGAAACGACATCACGGTGAGCTTCTCCGATGGCGTCGATGCGCCGTTCGGTGCGGTGATGTTCGCCACTGGCCGCACGCCGAACGTCACCGGCTTCGGCCTCGAAGAGCTCGGTGTGGCGATTGGCGAGGATGGCGGCATCGCCGTCGACAAATACTCACAGAGCAGCGTGCCCTCGATCTACGCCGTCGGCGACGTCACCAATCGGGCTCAATTGACCCCCGTTGCCATTCGCGAAGGGCAGGCCTTTGCCGAGACGCTGTTCAACAACAATCCAATCGCCGTCGATCACTCGCTGATCGGCGAGGCGGTGTTCGGCGAGCCGGAAGTCGGGACCGTCGGCCTCACCGAGCACGATGCCGCGACGCACGGCGACATCGACGTTTACATCACCCGCTTCCGCCCGATGATCAACACGCTGTCGCTGAAGTCGGACCGCATGATGATGAAGCTCATCACCCTCGCCGATGGCGGCAAGGTGCTGGGCGTCCACATCCTCGGCCCGGGCGCCGCCGAGCTGATCCAGATGGCGGCGATCCCAATGGGCATGAACGCCACCAAGGCCGATTTCGACCGTGCCATGGCGATGCACCCGACCGCCGCCGAGGAACTGGTGACCTTCAAGAAGCCCAGCTACGTCTATCGCGGCGGCCAAAAGCAGTAGACCGCTGCGGCTTGGCATCGCCCCAATCCCCTGCTATTCCGCCCGCCGACCGGGAGATGACGCCTATGCCGACGACTTGGACGCCGCAAAGCTGGAGACAGAAACCCATTTCGCAGGTGCCGGTTTATCCCGACGCGGCGAAACTGGAAGCGGCCGAGGCGCAGCTCAGGAAGTTCCCGCCGCTGGTGTTTGCCGGCGAGGCCCGTGAGCTGAAGCACCAGTTGGCCGAAGTCGCCGAGGGCAGGGCGTTCCTGCTGCAGGGCGGCGATTGCGCCGAGAGCTTTGCCGAGCACGGCGCCGACCACATCCGCGATTTCTTCCGCGTCTTCCTGCAGATGGCGGTGGTGCTGACCCACGGCGCGTCCAAGCCCGTGGTAAAGGTCGGCCGCATCGCCGGCCAGTTCGCCAAGCCCCGCTCGTCCGACACCGAGACCATCGATGGCGTGACGCTGCCGAGCTACCGCGGCGACATCATCAACGACATCGCCTTCACCGAAGCCGCCCGTGTCCCCGATCCGGAGCGCCTGCTGCTCGCCTACCGGCAGTCGGCGGCAACGCTCAACCTGCTGCGCGCCTTCGCCTCGGGCGGCTACGCCGACCTGACCCGCGTCCATGACTGGACCATGGGGTTCATGAAGGACTCGACCGCCTACCCGCGCTTCGAGGAGCTAGCGCAAAAGATCGACGACGCCATCGACTTCATGCGCGCCCTCGGCCTCAACGGCGAAAACACGCCCTCGCTGCGCGAGACCAAGTTCTACACCTCGCACGAGGCGCTGCTGCTCGGCTTCGAGGAAGCGCTGACCCGCCGGGACTCGATCACCGGCGACTACTACGCCACCTCCGGCCACATGCTGTGGATCGGCGACCGCACCCGCCAGGCCGACGCCGCGCATGTCGAGTACTTCTCCGGCATCCGCAATCCCGTCGGCATCAAGTGCGGCCCGAGCCTTGCCGCCGACGACCTGCTGCGCATCCTCGACAAGTTGAACCCCGCCAACGAAGCCGGCCGCATCACGCTGATCGGCCGCTTCGGCTCGGACAAGATCGCCGACCACCTGCCGCGCCTGATCGAAGCGATCAAGGCAGAGGGCAAGGTGGTCGTCTGGTGCTCCGACCCCATGCACGGCAACACCATCAAGGCCTCGAACGGCTACAAGACCCGGCCGTTCGAGCGCGTGCTGGGCGAAGTGAAGAGCTTCTTCGACATCCACCGCACCCTGGGCACCTATGCCGGCGGCATCCATATTGAGATGACCGGCGACGACGTGACGGAGTGCACCGGCGGTGGCGTCGCGGCCATCACCGAGGCTGGCCTGCAGGACCGCTATCACACCTATTGCGACCCGCGCCTCAACGCCAGCCAGGCGCTGGAGCTTGCTTTCCTCGTCGCCGAGGAACTGCGGCTACAGCGTCCGGTGCGCGAGCGGATCATCGCGGCGGAATAGTCAGGCGACGGCGGCACTGGCGCCGAGCCCGTCGAACAGCTTCAACCGAAGCGGCGGACGGGCATCCGCCTGGTGGCGGCGTCGCACGGCGATCGCGTACTCGACAGCCTGGCGAAGTTCGTTGTTGTCGGCCGGCTTCGGAATGACCCCGATGGTGCCGGGGACGCCGTCGCCGAGCTGCTCCGGATTGGCAGTCATATAGATCACCGTTACCCCACGGTCGGCGAGGGCGCGCCCAACCTCGACGCCGGTTGGTCCGTCCGCGAGATTGAGGTCGACAAACGCCAGCTCGGCCTCTGACGCCAATGCCATGGCGCGCCGGCTGTCGGGGGCGATGCCGATCGGTTCGTGGCCCAGGTCGTGCAACAGGTCTTCAAACGCCATCGCGATGAAGATCTCGTCCTCCACAACCAATATCTTGCTGCTCATAAGTCTGCCTAACTCGGTCGGCTGTATTGCTGGTGCAACTCATCTGCCCGCCCAAGGGTTGCAGTCCCATGGCGCATAGCCGCCCTGTAGCAGTGGAAAACCTCGTCAGCGTTAGCAAATCGTGCAGTTCGAAGGGCTTGCGGGCGTTCGATTGCATTGTGCCACTGCCGTTTAGCGGAACATTAACCCTAACGGGGCATAAACGAGAACAGTACTGTAGCGGAGTTTTCCATGTCCCGTCTGGCCACGAGCATCGTCGTTCTTGCCGCCGCCATCGGCAGCCCGGCCCTCGCCGCGGACTGGGGCGACGACATGTCGCCGGAGGAAATCTACCGCGGCGCCTACTCCGTCGAGCCCAAGGACTGGAACGAAATGGGCGACGAGAGCGACGGCATCCACATCGAAACGGGTCTGCGCTACTGGTACTCGATGGGCAACCAGAGCTTCGAAGCGACGGGCGCGACCTTCGAGAACAACGACACCTCCCACATCGTCGAGCTGCACCTGCGGGTCGAGGAAGACGCAACGCGCACCTACGCCAAAGCTTGGGCCGGGTACTCGGCGGCCATCGGTGGCACCTACACCGACCCAGTTAACGGCGACGGGGCGATCAGCGACGGGAAGATTGGCTATGTCGGCGCCGATTTCGGCTGGAACACTTTTGGTGACGGGGCGGGGACCGGAGTGGGCGTCTTCGCGGGCTACCAGTATTGGAACGACTCCCCACGCTCCACGCGCTCGAACTTCACAACGGCAACCTCGGCTGGAGATGTGTCCTATGACTCGAGTACGGGCGAGATCTTCCTGCCGTTTGACAGCGTCGACAACAACATCGACGTGAACATGCTCCGCCTCGGCCTCTCAGGTCGCGCCAAGCTGGCCGACGGGATGTTCGACATCACTGGCGAAGTCGCTGCCGTTCCTTATGCGTCGGTGTCGGGCGTCATCGGAGGCGCGGGCTTCGACCCCCTGTTCCTCACGCCGCTGGGCAACTACAGCTTCGTCAAATCGTCGGCGACCGAGATCGAGGGCTGGGGCTATGGCGGCATGGCCGAAGTCATGGTCGGAATGACACCGATCGAGAACCTCACGGTCCGCGTGGGTGGGCGTGCGTGGTATCTGCAGGGCACGGTGGACGCGACGTACTCAGCGATCACGCTCACCGACCCCAGCGACAGCGATGCCGGTGAGGCGCCGAACTATGATACGGCGCCGACCGTGACCAACCAGAACTACATCGAGACCGCAAATCCCTTCTCGATGCTCCGCTACGGCCTCCTCGCCGAGCTGACCTACTCGTTCTGATCTCCTGATCAGACTTCTCTGATCAGATCCAGCATGACCGGCTGTCCGCTTGCCCCGACCGGGGTGAGCGGATAAGTCTTGCCGCGTTTTCAAACGGCTCGGATTTCTAACGTGACCGATCGTCTCCGCATCGCCCTCGCGCAGCTCAATCCGACGGTCGGCGCCATCGCGCAGAACCTGGCGCTGGCCAAAGAGGCGCTGGCCGATGCGGCCGGGCAGGGCGCCGATATCCTCCTGTTCTCCGAGCTGTTCCTGACCGGCTATTTCCCCGACGACCTACTGTTCAAGCCGCGCTTCATCGCCGACGCGATGGCCGCCGCCGAGGATTTCGCACGCGCCACCGCCGGCACCAGCGTCACCGCCATCATGCCGACGATCTGGCGCGAGGAAGGCAAGCTCTTCAACGCCGTGATCGTCTGCGAGCAGGGCACCGTCATCGCCCGCCGCTACAAGCGCGAGCTGCCCAACGACGACATCTTCTACGAGAAGCGCTACTTCGAGCGCGCCGAGCTGCAGGAGCCGGTGACCATCAAGGGCGTCTCGATCGGCATCCCGATCTGCGAGGATATCTGGCACCCCGAGGTCTGTGCCCACCTCGTCGACCACGGCGCGCGCATCCTTCTCTGCCCCAACGGCTCGCCCTATTGGCGCAACAAGCAGGCCACCCGCTACAAGCTGGTCACCGACCGCGTGGCTGAAGACAACGTGCCGCTGCTCTATCTCAACCAGGTCGGCGGCCAGGACGAACTGGTCTATGACGGTGCCAGCTTCGGCATCGAGCCGGGCGGCCGCCTCGTCGTGCAGGCGAAGAGCTTCGAGCCCGAGATCCTGATGTCGAACTGGGCCCGCACCGAAGACGGCTGGCGCTGCACCGACCCGCACGTGACCCCGCTCTCGAGCGTCGACGAAGCGCCGTGGCGCGCCTGCGTCCTCGGCCTGCGCGACTATGTGAAGAAGAACGGCTTCAAGTCCGTCGTGCTCGGCCTCTCGGGCGGCATCGACAGCGCCATCGTCGCGGCCATGGCGGTGGATGCCATCGGCGCCAAGAACGTTCACTGCCTGATGCTGCCCTATCGCTACACGTCGCCCGAAAGTCTCGCCGACGCCAAGGATTGCGCCGAACGGCTCGGTGTCCGCTACGACGTCGTCTCGATCGGCGATCCGGTCGAAGCAGCCCTCAACGAGCTGCAGCCGGTGTTCGGCAATCGCCCGCAGGACCTCACCGAAGAGAACATCCAGTCGCGTATGCGTGGCGTCTACCTGATGGCCGTCTCCAACAAGCTCGGCTCGCTTCTCCTCACCACCGGCAACAAGTCCGAGATGGCGGTCGGGTACGCCACCATCTACGGCGACATGAACGGCGGCTTCAACCCGATCAAGGACATGCTGAAGATGCGTGTCTACGAACTGGCCGACTGGCGCAACAAGCACCGCCCGGCCGATTGCCTCGGCCCCGATGGCCTGGTGATCACCCAGAACATCATCGACAAGGCGCCCTCGGCCGAACTCCGCCCCAACCAGACCGACCAGGACTCGCTGCCGCCATACCCGATCCTCGACGAGATCCTCGTCGGGCTGGTCGAACTCGAGCTCAGCGTCGCCGAAATCGTGGCACGCGGCGATGGCCGCTTCGACCGTGCGTTGGTCAAGCGCATCGAGAAGCTGGTCAACATCGCCGAATACAAGCGCCGACAGTCGGCCCCCGGCGTGAAGATCTCGCGCAAGGCCTTCGGCCTCGGCCGCCGCTACCCGATCACCAACGGCTACCGCGACGAAAACCTGATCGCCGAGCCGATGGCGCGGTTGGATAGCAAGGGCCTCGAATGACCATCGTCCGCTATGCCCCGTCGCCGACGGGCCGCCTGCACCTCGGCAACGCTCGCCCGGCGCTGATCAACTGGCTGTTCGCCAAGGTCAACGGCGGCCAATACATCCTCCGCCTCGACGACACCGATACCGCCCGTTCCACCGAAGAATTCGCCCGCGGCATCGACGCCGATCTCGCCTGGCTCGGCATTACCCCCGACCTGCGAGTCCGCCAGTCCGACCGCACAGCGCTTTACGACGCGGCTCGCGACAAGCTGATCGCCGCCGGCCGGCTCTATCCCGCCTACGAAACCGAGGAAGAGCTCGACGGCAAACGCGCCCGCGCCCGCCTGCTCGGCCGCCCACCCATCTACGATCGCGCCGCTTTGAACCTCACCCCCGAGCAGAAGGCGAAATACGAAGCCGAAGGCCGCAAGCCCCACTGGCGCTTCAAGCTCGACGGCCGCCCGGTCGAGTTCAACGACCTGATCAAGGGCCCGCAGACCGTCAACACCGCCTCGATGTCAGATCCGGTGCTGATCCGTGCCGATGGCTCCTACCTCTACACGCTGCCCTCGGTGGTCGATGACATCGATCTCGCGATCACCCACGTGATCCGCGGCGAGGACCATGTCAGCAACACCGGCACGCAGATCGAGATCATCGAGGCTCTGGGCGGCAAGGTTCCCGCCTTCGCCCACCACAACCTCCTGACCGGCGCCGAAGGCGAGGGCCTCTCCAAGCGCCTCGGCTCGCTGTCGCTGGCCGAGTTGCGCGAGGCCGGCTTCGAGCCGATGGCCGTGGCGATGGCGGCAGTACTAACCGGCACCAGCCTGCCCCTCGAGCCCTATGCCGACCTCGCAGCGCTAGGCCAGGTGTTCACGCTCGACGCCGTCTCCCACGGCTCCGCCCGCTTCGATCCCGCCGAACTCGCGAGCCTCAACGCCCGCATCCTCCACCAGATGCCCTACGAGACGGCCCGTCCGCGCCTCGAGCCACTCGGCCTCGCCTCCGAACCGCTCTGGCTCGCTTTGCGCGGCAATCTGTCGGTATTCGGCGATATTGCCGATCTCGGCACGCTGGTCTCAGGCCCCGTTACCCCGGTCATCGCCGACGAAGACCGCGAGTTCATGTCCCAGGCGCGCGACCTGCTGCCTGCCGAGCCATGGGACGAAACCACCTGGTCCAAATGGACCGAAAGCCTGAAGGCCGCCACGGGCCGCAAGGGCAGGGCGCTGTTTCACCCGCTTCGTCTCGCCCTCACCGGGCGGGAGCAGGGGCCCGAGCTTAAGTCCCTGCTGCCACTTGTGGGGCGTACGGCGTGCTTGGCCCGACTACCCTGACGCGCTTGTCGCCGAACTGCACGATCCGCTCGGGTTGATTGGCCACCACCGGCACGGCCACCACCACCGGCTTCGGCGTCTCGCCGGGCGCGGCAGGGCGCCGGCGCGGCAGCGGCACATCCGCAAAGGTGGTCAACTCCGCCACCTGCGTCACCGGTGCGTCGATGACCGTCGACGCAATCCGCCGCCCGTCGCGCAGCGGCAGCGGGAAGGTCGCGCCGCGGAACGTCACCATGGCCCGCGTGCCACCGGTCGGTAGCTCGGCCAGGGTGATAGACCCCTGGTCCTGCGTCGAGGTGCACTTGCTGGCGGTGTCAAACTCGGTTCGGAACTTGAATGCGTTGGGCAGCGACGAATAGGGTTCGCCCCATTCGTTGATCATCTGCTCCGGTTCCTGCCCCGGATTGTCATAGTAGTAGAGGTCGACATCCAGCCCCGGACATTGCGCCCGGCATTGCTGTGCGTCGTTGGAGACATAATCCACCAGCGTCGAATAGCTGATCGGCCACCAGAACCCGTCGGTCTTGCGGACGCACAGCGTACGCACCGTGTGGTAGTCGCCATACGGGTCGAACTCGTCACCGCGGATCCCGCCCTCGCCGTCGAAGTCCTCGGTGAACCCCCCGAACAGCTGCTCGAACAGGTTGCCGCGGCCTTCGCGCTGCACGTTGACGCGCGAGCGGCCGTCGCAATCGAAGCGCGCCATTTCCTGCAGGATCGCCTCGCGCTGCTGCGCCACGGCTTCCCCGGTGTCTACGCTCTGCGACAGCTGCTTCACATCCTCGCGCCCGCGCAGCACTTCGCGCGCCAGCGCCCGGCACTCGCCGTTGAGCTTGCGCCCGGCCTTGGCGTCGTCATTGCAGCCCTGGCGCACATAGGCGCTCTCGGAGCGCTGCACCTCGCGCTGCAGCCGCTTCAGCTGGCCACCCTGCGAGTTCTGGAAATCGGAGTTCCGGTCGAGCGAACGCAGCGTCGACTGCAAGCGTGCGCAGCTGTCGGCCTGGGCGTAGGCCGTCGATACGTCGATCAGCAGCCCCACCCAAGCGGTGAACAGCAGCACCGCAAAGCGGAGGAGGAATGTCGTGGCCCTGGGCCAGGCGCGAGTCATCAGTTCGAACCGGATCGTGTGGCCCTCCGTTAGTCGGCCAATACGCCTAAAGCGAGACAGCGCCGTGAGATTCGTTCATCTCTAACACAGCACGGGCGTGGGTTAACGCCCGATAAGCAACCCCGCAACCGACGCTCGCGACGATAACGCAGCCGTGACTGGGCACCCCGAGTTTGTGAGGTCGAGCCGGCTGCCCGCCCGCAGAAATCACGGCTACGCTCCCGCCCGGATGTTTGCCAAGCAGCGGTATCCGTTGGCAAATCCAGCGTCACCAGGCCCGATCCCCCAGGACCTTCAGGAGTTGCACAATGCCGTCGAATAGAATCGCAGCGTTCGCGCTGGCCGTTGTCGTGGCCGCCGCCGCGACCTTCGCCTTCGCCCAGGACGTGACCATCACCGCCGATCCATCGCTTGCCTCGCTCTCCCCCGAGGAGATGGTGGCCAAGCGCCAGGCCATCATGAAAGAGGACGGCGGCATCCTCAAATCTGCCGGCGGACTGAGCGGCGCCGAAGCCGCCACCGCTGCTGGCCACCTGATCACCAACTTCTCCAATCTCACCGTGCTGTTCCCTGAGGGCTCCGCGGTCGGCGACAGCGAGGCGCTGCCGGCCATCTGGGAGAACAATGCCGGGTTCCAGGCGATTCTCGCCAAGGCCGTCGCTGCGGCGACGACGCTGAAATCCGCAGCCGAGGCCGGCGACACCGCCACCTATTCCGCCACCATCAAGACCATCGGCGGGTTCTGCGGCGAGTGCCATCAGCAGTTCCGCCAGAAATCCTGACGTTTTACGCGCCAAACGCACGCGGGCGGTCCGGCAACGGGCCGCCCGCTGCATTTCCGCCCGATAGTCGCGGCAGGGTTTGTGTGATAGGTGCGCCGTCGCGCGCCACGCGCTCGTAGGAGTACCCCCGTGCAAGTTCGTACCGTTTTTGCCGCGCTTGTCGGCCTGATGACCATTTCCGCGACGCCCGCCGCGTTCGCCCAGACCCCGGCCGATTTCGCCAAGTTCACCGAGTCCTGCCTCACCGCCGAGGCCTTCCTGCTCGGCGAAGTCCCGGCTGGTGTCGATTCCTCGCTGATCCTCACCCCGCTCTGCGGCTGCCTGACCGGCGCCTTCAAGGATCTGCCGCAGAAGGACGTCGACATCCTCGCCGCCGATCTGCGCGGCGAAGGCACCGACGAAGCGCACACCGCCCATGGTAGCTACGAGAAGGTCTCCGAGTCCGCCCGCGAGGGCCTGACCACCTGCTTCGCCAGCCCAGAGGTCACCGCCGCCATGCAGGCTGCGACGCCGCCGGCCCCCGCACCGGCCGATCCGGCCGCCGCGCCGGCGACACCCGCTGCACCCGCGCAGTAACCTCGCAAAAACCTCCTCGGCAGGGGCGCTTCGGCGCCCCTTGCTTTTTGCCGGGGCTGCAGTCAGATTGCGCCCCATGAAAACCGGCACCGCAAACTGCATTTTCGGCTGCATTATTATCCGCTAGGCATCTGCTTACGGCTCGGTTTTCTTCATCCTGAATCTAGTCCCGAAGAATCCGGCCGCGAGCGTCTCATCGTGCGCGAGGAACACTGGCTTTGGGCGAGACCACACTTAAGCTCCACAACACGCTGACCCGGGCGAAGGAGGACTTTGTCCCCATCGATCCCAACAACGTCCGCATGTATGTCTGCGGGCCTACGGTCTACGACTATGCCCATATCGGCAACGCCCGCCCGGTGATCGTCTTCGATCTTCTGTACCGGCTGCTGCGCCACATCTACGGCGCCGACCATGTCACCTATGCCCGCAACATCACGGACGTCGACGACAAGATCAACGCGCGCGCCGTGCGTGATTACCCCGGCCTGCCGCTCAACGAGGCGATCCGCAAGGTCACTGAGAAGACCGCCTCGCAGTATTTCAAGGATGTCGCGGCACTTGGCACGCTCGAGCCCGACCACCAGCCGCGCGCCACCGACTTCATCCCCGAGATGCAGTCGCTCATCACCACGCTGATCGGCAGCCACCACGCCTACGAGGCGGCCGGCGAAGTGCTGTTCGACGTCGGCTCGATGCCCGACTACGGCAAGCTCTCGGGCCGCAACCTCGAGGACAACCTCGCCGGCGCCCGCATCGCTGTCGATGCGCACAAGAAGAACCCGGCCGACTTCGTGCTCTGGAAACAATCCAGCGCCGATGAACCCGGCTGGGACAGCCCGTGGGGCAGGGGCCGCCCTGGCTGGCACATCGAGTGCTCGGCCATGAGCGAGCGCTATCTCGGCCAAGTCTTCGACATCCATGCCGGCGGCCTCGACCTGATCTTCCCGCACCACGAGAACGAAATCGCCCAGTCCCGCTGCGCCCACGGCACCGAGGTGATGGCCAACTACTGGCTGCACAACGGCTTCCTGCAGGTCGAGGGCCAGAAGATGTCGAAGAGCCTCGGCAACTTCATCACCATGCACGAGCTCCTGGAGACCGACAAATTCGGCGGCCGCAAATGGCCCGGCGAAGTGCTGCGCCTCGCCATGTTGATGACCCACTACCGCGAGCCGATCGACTTCTCGGTGAAGCGCCTCGAGGAAGCCGAACAGAAGCTCCGCGACTGGCAACGCGCCGCCAAGCCCAAGCCCGGCACCCCGCCCGAGCCGTCTGTCGTCGCCGAACTCACCGACGACCTGAACTTCCACCGCGCCGCCGTGGCACTGGACGTCGTTGCTCGCAAAGCCAACCGCGGCACCGAAACCGCCGCCAACTGCCTCGCCGCGACGCTGGAGTTCCTCGGCTTCACCGCCGACGGCCTGCTGACAGCCGCCACAGACGCGCCCGCCGGCGTCGCGGAGGCCGTAGCCGCCCGCCTCGCCGCCCTCAACGCCAAGGACTTCGCAAAGGCTGACACGATCCGAGCGGAATTGCTGACACAGGGTGTCCAACTGATGGACTACAAGGATGAGACCGGTCAGCGGCAGACGAAATGGGAGGTAGTGAGGTGAGCCCGGATCGGAGTGGTTTGACACCATCGAGCGCCAGCCTCCCCTCTCCCCTTGAGGGAGAGGGTGCCTCGCGAAGCGAGGCGGGTGAGGGGCAGTTCAGCCAAGGGAAGCACCCATGACCATTATCGACCACGTCGGCCTAAAGGTCGCCGATTTCCCTCGCTCCCGCGACTTCTACACCGCCGCCTTGGGCGCCCTCGGCATCAAGCTGCTCGCCGAGTTCGAGTACGAGGGGGTGAAGTCCGCCGGCTATGGCGACGACGCCGGCCCCACCTTCTGGATCGGCACCGGCAAGCTGATCCGCAGCGGTGACTCCCATGTCGCCTTCGTCGCCCCCAGCCGGCCCGCCGTCGAGGCCTTCTACACCGTGGCGCTGGCCGCCGGTGGCCGCGACAATGGCCCGCCGGGGCTGCGTCCGCACTATGCTCCGGATTACTACGCCGCATTCGTGCTCGATCCAGATGGGAACAATGTCGAGGCCGTCTATGTCGGCCCAGAGGGAGGACGCCAATGAGCGCACTTGATCACGTAGCCATTTCGACTGCCGACTACCCGACCTCCCTGGCGTTCTACGAGAAGGCGCTGGCCCCGCTCGGCATCAAGACGCATATGAAATTCGAGGGCGAGGAGGGCAACGTCGCTGGCCTCGGCTCCGACCAGCCGTTCCTCTGGATCGGCGATGGCGGCAAGCTGACGGGCGGCCGGGTGCACCTGGCATTTCGCGCCGATACCCGGGCGGCGGTCGATGCGTTCTATGCCGCCGCGATCTCGGCCGGCGGCAAGGACAACGGCCCG
Organism: Devosia sp. P3_B2; assembly: GCF_056402875.1. Classification (NCBI taxonomy): domain Bacteria; kingdom Pseudomonadati; phylum Pseudomonadota; class Alphaproteobacteria; order Hyphomicrobiales; family Devosiaceae; genus Devosia; species Devosia sp. P3_B2. Next base: position 236,038 of record NZ_JBFUGO010000005.1, read on the forward strand.
CCGGGCATCCGCGCGCACTACCACGCCAACTACTATGCAGCCTTCGTCTACGATCCGGACGGGCACAACATCGAAGCCGTCTGCCATGCCCCAGAGTAAGTCGACCGGTGAGGCGCCCTTCACCGGCGGCTGCCAGTGCGGCGCCGTGCGCTTCAGCGTTGCTGCGCTGGGCGGCGCCGCGATCTGCCATTGCCGCATGTGCCAGAAGGCCTTTGGCGGGTTCTTCGGGCCGCTGGTCACCGGGCACCGGGTCACCTGGTCGCGCGGCGCCCCGGCCTGGTTCCAGAGCTCCAACCGGGCCCGCCGCGGCTTCTGCCGCGATTGCGGCACGCCGCTCGCCTATGACACCGGCGTCGACAGCCTGGAAATGGCCATCGGCGCCTTTGACGATCCCACCGTCGCGGCCCCGACCCGCCAGGTCAACGCCCACGGCAAACTCGCCTTCTTCGATGGCTTGACCGCGCTGCCCACCCGGCCGCTCGGCGCCGCGCCCGAGATCGACGCCTTCAATGCCGCGGTGGTCAGCCACCAGCACCCCGACCACGACACGGCCGAATGGCCGCCCAGACAAGGTTTCCCCGCGTGAGCGCCCTGCGTACCTACTATCCCGAGATCGAACCCTATGCCTCCGGCTACCTCGACGTCGGCAACGGGCACCGTGTCTATTGGGAGCGCGTCGGCACGCCGGGCGCCAAGCCGGCGGTGTTCCTCCACGGCGGCCCGGGCGGCGGCCTCAGCCCCAACCAGCGCCGGGTGTTCGACCCATCCCGCTACGACGTGCTGCTGTTCGATCAGCGCGGCTGCGGCAAATCCACGCCTTTTGCGGAACTCGAGCACAACACCACCTGGGACCTCGTTGCCGATATCGAGCGACTGCGCGAGATGGTGGGCGTCGAGCAATGGCTGGTGTTCGGCGGCTCGTGGGGCTCGACGCTGGCGCTGGCCTACGCCCAAAAGCACCCCGAGCGCGCCACCGAGCTGGTGCTGCGCGGCATCTTCACGCTCCGCCGCTGGGAACTGCTCTGGTACTACCAGCACGGCGCCTCACTGCTCTTCCCGGACAAGTGGGAGCGCTTCGTCGCGCCCATCCCGCCCGAGGAGCGGCACGACATGATGGCCGCCTATCGCCGCCGGCTCATCAGCCCCGATCGCGACATCCGGCTCGGCGCGGCGCGCGAATGGGCCCGCTGGGAAGGCGAGACCATCACGCTGCTGCCCGATCCGCAGGTCAGCGAAGCCTTCTACGGCGAGGAATACGCGCTCGCCTTTGCCCGGATTGAGAACCATTATTTCGTCCATGCCGGCTGGATGGACGAGGGCCAGTTGATCCGCGACGCCGGCAAGGTCCGCGACATCCCGGGCGTCATCGTCCAGGGCCGCTACGATGTCTGCTGCCCGCCGCAGACTGCGTGGGAGCTACACCAGGCCTGGCCGGAGGCGGAGTTCATCATGGTCGAAGGGCAGGGGCACGCGCTTGGCCAGCCGGGCATCCTCCATCATCTCATCGAAGCAACGGACCGGTTCGCAGGAGGCGGAATGTGAGCCAAGTGACGACGAGCCAAGTGACGACGAGCAACGACAGCTATCGTTTCCGCGAGTACTCGGGCGGCTGCCAGTGCGGCGCCGTGCGCTGGCACGCCACCGAACTGCGCGACAACCCGCATGTCTGCTACTGCCGCATGTGCCAGAAGGCGTCGGGCAACTTCTTCGCCGACCTCGTCGGCATCCGCCACGAGCACCTGACCTGGACCCGCGGCAAGCCGAGCGAGTTCAACAGCTCCGACGTTGCGGCCCGCGGCTTCTGTCGGGATTGTGGTACGCCGCTCTACTACCGCAGCCTCGGCGGTCCGCACGTGTCGATGACCATCGGTTCGTTCGACGAGCCGCATCTGATCCCGATCCGCTACCAGCTTGGCCTCGAAGGCCGGCATCCGGATTTCCCCCTGCTGCCCGGCGCTGAAGCAGTCGGCACCACCGAAGAAGCCGAGTCGCCCGACGACATCGCCGCCATCCGGGCGTCGAACCATCAGCACCCCGACCACGACACGACCGACTGGGTCCCGCGAGTAAGCCATGTCTGAAAGTCCGATGTCTCAAGTTCATCTGAGCGGTGGCTGCCAATGCGGCGCTGTCCGCTTCCGCGTCGATCAGCAGCCCGAGGGTGTGCATGTCTGCCACTGCCGCATGTGCCAGAAGGCCGTCGGCGGCCCGTTCGCGGTCATCTGCCCGGTCGACAAGGTGAACTTCCACGTCACCCGCGGCGAGATCAGCTGGTTCAAGAGCTCCGAGCTCGCCAACCGCGGCTTCTGCAAGAACTGCGGCACGCCGCTGATCTTCGACTACCCCTGGGCCCCGGACATCGGCATCCTCTCCGGCGCCTTCGACCAGCCGGACCGCGTGCCGCCCGTCGTGCAATACGGCAACGAGAGCCGCGTCAGCTGGTACGCCCACATTGCCGAGCTGCCGGGCGATACCGCGACCTATTCGGTCGACCCAGAAGGCCGGCTCGGGCGAATTAGTGCCTCCAACCGGCAACACCCCGACCACGACACGGCCGAATGGCCGCCCCGTAACTGAGTACCTCACGATGACTGCCCACAAGGAACGCCTCTACCTCTTCGACACCACGCTGCGTGACGGCGCGCAGACGGCCGGCATCGAGTTCTCGCTCGAGGACAAGATCTCGGTCACCGCGCTGCTCGAGCGCCTCGGCGTCGATTACATCGAGGGCGGCTACCCGGGCGCCAACGTCGTCGACGATCAGTTCTTCGCCGAAAGCCGCACCCGCGACGCCACCTTCACCGCCTTCGGCATGACCAAGCGGTTCGGCCGTTCGGTCGGCAACGATCCGGGCGTCCAGGCCATCCTCAATTCCGCCGCCGATGCCGCCTGCTTCGTCGGCAAGGCCTGGGACCACCAGGTGAAGGTAGCGCTCGAAATCACCCCCGAGCAGAACCTCGGCAACCTGCGCGAAACCGTCGAGGCCGGCGTTGCCGCAGGCAAGGAAGTGCTGGTCGATTGCGAGCACTTCTTCGATGGATACAAGGCCAACCGCCCCTACGCGCTGAGCTTCGTGAAAACCGCCCTCGACGCCGGCGCCCGCTGGATCGTGCTCTGCGACACCAATGGCGGCACCATGCCGTCCGAGATCGCCGACATCGTAGCCGAAGTGCTGAAGGTTGCTCCCGGCGATCACCTGGGCATCCACGCCCATGACGATACCGGCCAGGCCGTAGCCAATACGCTCGCCGCCGTCACTGCCGGCGTCCGCCAGATCCAGGGCACCCTCAACGGCATCGGCGAGCGCTGCGGCAACGCCAATCTCGTCACCCTCATCCCTACGCTGATGCTGAAGCCAGGCTTCGCCGATCGCTTCGAGACCGGCGTCACGCCCGAGCAGTTGAGCGACCTGACCTCGATCTCGCGCGCCTTCGACGACCTGCTGAACCGCGCCCCGGCGCGGCAGTCGCCCTATGTCGGCACCTCGGCTTTCGCCACCAAGGCCGGCATCCATGCCTCCGCCCTCGCCAAGGACGTCTCGAGCTACGAGCACGTGACCCCCGAGAGCGTCGGCAACGAGCGCTCGATCATGGTCAGCCAGCAGGCCGGCAAGTCGAACCTCCTCGCCGCGCTCAAGCGCCACGGCATCGAGCTCGCCAAGGACGACGCGCGCCTCGAGCGGCTGCTCCGCACCGTCAAGGAGCGCGAAGCCCGCGGCTATTCCTACGACGGCGCCGACGCCTCCTTCTTCATCCTCGCCCACGGCGTGCTCGGCACGCTCCCCGAGTTCTTCGACGTCGAGAGCTACCGCGCCAGCGTCGAGCGTCGCCACAACGCCCGGGGCGAGCAGGTCGTCGTCACCGAGGCGGTGGTGAAGATCCGCATCGGCGACGAACTGCTGATGTCGGTGGCTGAAGGCAACGGCCCGGTGAACGCGCTCGACCTTGCCATGCGCAAGGACCTGGGCGTGTTCTCGGCCCGTATCGCCGATCTCGAACTGGTCGATTTCAAGGTCCGTATCCTCGACGGCGGCACGGGCGCGGTCACCCGTGTGCTGGTCGAAAGCCGCGATGGCACCGGCGAGCGCTGGTATACAATCGGCGTCAACACCAACATCATCGACGCCTCATTTGAGGCGCTTTACGAGTCGATTACGTATAAATTGATGAAGTCAGAGGCAGCCTGAGACGCCGGAACGGTATGGGGCAGGTTGCCCCTATACTCCCGGAGGCCTCGCTGAGCCGGACCGACGATCGCCGCAACTTGCTCATCGCCCTCGGCGCCGCCGGGGTGACCTTGGCCGTCGCGCTCGGCGTCATCGGCATCCCCGCCGTCGATGCCTGTTCCGCCGATCCGCGCGGCGTCGTCACCTGCCTGCGCGACATGGCCGACCGCAAGTTCGATCTCCCGGGCACGGTGCCCGGGTCCTCGGCCGAGCAGGTTCCGGAGGCACCACCTGCGCTCAGCCCAGTGTCGGCGCCCGTGGCCGCTGTCGACCCGCAGCCCGCCATCCCGACCGAACCGCGGCCCTCCGTACCCGAACCGGTGCCCGCCGCTTCAGAGCCGCCCCCGACCGCGTCGAGCGAGGCCAGCATCGTCGAAACCACCGCCGCGGCGGAAGCCGACAGTGCCGCGCCGAGTGGCGTACCACCCGACAATCAGCCTGCGGCGTTTGAAATGGCTGTAGCGGCGGAAACCTCCGCCATCCCGGAAACTGCCCACGCGCCAGCCGCTACTGCCTACGATCCGCCGATGTGGAAGGCCGACCTCACCCCACCGCCGGGCTCGATCCCAGAGGCTCCCGAACCCGCGCCTGCATCGCCGGCGGTTGTGCCTACCCAGATCCCACCCTTCGCAGTCGCGCCACTGGGCATCGATCTGGCCAACACCGCGCCGGTCCAGACCCAGTCCGACGCAACGCCCGTCATCGCCGCGCCGCTGGTGCTGGCCCCGACCATTGACGCCATCGAACTCGATGGCGAGCAGAGCTTTGTCTCCGGCTCCGGTCCCGTCGGCGCATTGATGCGGCTCTACGCCGATGGCGAGCTGATCGGCGAGAGCCCCGTCGAGCAGGGCCGCTGGCTGGTCGAGGGCAGCAACCTGCTCGATAGCCCGCGCCGCGAACTGCGCATCGAAGCGATCGAACCCGAGACCGGCAAGCTGCTCGGCACCGCGGCTATCACGGTGGAGATCGAGTTGCCGCACGATCGCACGCCACCCGACGAGCAGCCCGCCGACCCCCCCGACCTCGGCAGTGGTGTCGCTCCAGCCGCTGGACCGGATCCGGTCGCGGAAGCCGTGGCCACGGCGCCGACGGTTCCGGCCGAGCCGGCCACTCCGTCAACCACGGTCGCACCGGAAGAAGTTGCCTCAACCTCCGAGCCCGCACCCCTTGCCGTACCAGAGCCGGCGCAACTGTCCGAGCCACCCCCCGCCCAGCCCGAACCGCCGCCCGTCACCCGTGATCCGCCGATCGAGGAAGCCATCGTCCTACCGGCTCCGTCAGAGCCCGAGCCGCTGCCCGAACTCTCCGCTGTAAACCCTCAGCGCGAGTCCGCCTCCGTCGACATCCTGCGCCCATCGGAGCTCCAGCCGACCACTCTGCCGCCGATCGACACCATCACGCACGAGCCGGCGACCATCACGCTCGACCCGCCCGATGCCCCCGCGCTGCTTGCGGACCTGGTGGTGCCGGCCCCAAAGCCCGCCGGCCAGCCGGTCACCGTGCTGCGCCTCCTGCCGTTCGGTGATCCCGATAGCGGCCGGTACAATGTCGGCAAGGCCATCATCCGCCGTGGTGACACGCTGTGGAGCCTCGCGCACCGCTATTACGGCCACGGCATCCACTACCGCACTATCTTCCACGCCAACCGCGACCTGATCCGCCGCCCCTCCCGCATCTTCCCCGGCCAGATCTTCGACCTGCCCTTGGTCACGGACGACTGAGGTTATCCCCCCCTGCGAAGTGGGGGAGGGGACCGGCGAAGCCGGTGGAGGGGCGGCCGCATACGCCATCGCCCGACCCCCATTCCCTGACAGCGCCCCGCCGCAAATCCCGTTCAACTGCCCAGTAGGGCAGGCTGTTTCGCCTTGCCTTGCCGCGGCCGATCTTTTATCGCTGAATGACGATGAACCCCATGCACGACGATGACATCGCCAATGTGATGCGGGCGCTCGGACACCCCGTCCGGCTCAACATCCTGCGCATCCTCGCCGCCCAGAGTGCGGGCGATTGCTGCTGCACCGATGTCACGCAGAATTTGTCGCTGGCGCAGTCCACCGTCAGCCAGCACATCAAGGTGCTGCTCGATGCCGGGCTGGTCGAGCGTCATCCCAAGGGCACGCGCAACTGCTACTCGCTCCGGGCCGATCGCCTCGCCGAGTTCGGCATCGCCTGCAACGGCCTGTTCTCGGGCCTCACCACCACCGATCTCCCGGTCAAAGAGCTCGCCTGATGTCTACTGCCGAAGAGGCAACCAAGCGCCCCACCGTTAGCGCGGAGGAGGGCGGCCTGCTCGCCACCGTCCGCAATCTCTGGGGCTACATGTGGCCCGAGGGCCGGCCGGACCTCAAGTTCCGCGTCATCCTCGCCATCGGCGCCCTGCTGGTGTCCAAGGTCGCCACCACGCTGATCCCTTTTGTCTACAAGGGCATCATCGACAGCCTCGATGGTTCGACGCCGGATGCTGGGTTGATCCTCGGGCTCGCCGTGCCCATCGTCCTCGTCGTCGCCTATGGGGTCGGCAACATCATCGACGCCGGCTTCCAGCAGCTGCGCGACGTGCTGTTCGCCTCGGTCGGCCAGCACGCGGTGCGCAAGCTCGCTCTGCAGACCTTCGAGCACCTGCACAAGCTGTCGCTGCGCTTCCACCTCGCCCGCCGCACCGGCGGCCTGAGCCGGGTGATTGAGCGCGGCACCAAGGGCATCGAGACCATCGTGCGCTTCACGATGCTCAACACCGCCCCCACGCTGGTCGAGTTCATCATCACCGGCGTGATCTTCATCGTCATGTTCGGCGTCAGCTACCTCAGCGTGCTTGTCGTCACCGTCTGGCTCTACCTGTGGTTCACCATCAAGGCCTCGAACTGGCGCATCTCGATCCGTCGCGACATGAACGACAGTGACACCGATGCCAACGGCAAGGCCATCGACAGCCTGCTCAACTTCGAGACGGTGAAGTACTTCGCCAACGAGAAGATGGAAGCCCGGCGCTTCGACGCCTCGATGGAAAAGTACGAGCGCTCCGCCATCCGCATCTGGACCTCGCTCGGGTTCCTGAACTTCGGCCAGGCGCTGATCTTCTACGCCGGCACCGTGGTCATCCTGGTCATGGCAGTGCTGGGCGTCATGAACCGCACCCTGACGCTGGGCGATTTCGTCCTGCTCAACACCTTCCTGATGCAGATCTACCGGCCGCTCAACTTCATCGGCTTCGTCTACCGCGAGATCCGCCAGGGCCTCACCGACATCGAAGAGATGTTCAAGCTGCTCGATCGCGCCCCCGAGATCCAGGACAAGCCCGGCGCCAAGCCGCTGGCCGTCACCGGCCCGGTGGTCAAGTTCGACGACGTGAAGTTCCACTACGATACCGATCGCCCGATCCTCAAGGGCATCAGCTTCGAGGTCCCGGCCGGCAAAACCATTGCGGTCGTCGGCCCGTCGGGCGCCGGCAAGTCGACCATCTCGCGGCTCCTCTATCGGTTCTACGATGTCATCGAGGGCAAGATCACCATCGACGGCCAGGACCTCCGCGACGTAACGCAGGAGAGCCTCCGCGCCGCCATCGGCATGGTCCCACAGGATACCGTGCTGTTCAACGACAGCATCGAATACAACATCCGCTACGGCCGCCCCGACGCCACCGATGCCGAGGTGAGGAAGGCCGCGGAGCAGGCACAGATCGGCCATTTCATCGAGTCGCTGCCCAAGGGTTACCAGACCCAGGTCGGCGAGCGTGGCCTCAAGCTGTCCGGTGGGGAGAAGCAGCGCGTCGCCATCGCCCGCACCATCCTCAAGGGTCCACCGATCCTCATCCTCGACGAGGCCACATCGGCGCTGGATTCGAAGACCGAGGAAGACATCAAGTCCGCCCTCGACGTGGTCTCGGCCAACCGCACCACGCTGGTGATCGCCCACCGACTCTCCACCGTCGTCAATGCCGACGAGATCATCGTCCTCCGCGACGGCCAGATCGCCGAACGCGGCACCCATTCGGGCCTCCTTGCCAGGCAGGGCCTCTACGCCCAGATGTGGAGCCGCCAGCGCGAGGCCTCCGAGGCCGAAGAACTCGCCCGCCGCGCGGCCAACGACCCAGAGGGCTTCGTCAAACGCGGGCTTCCAGCAGCGGAGTAGGCCGTCGCATTGCGGCTGTGGCCATTCCCACCCCATGCCGGGTGGAGATGGCCAGTCGCTCCGACTTCAGAGCCCGCATGCAACCCACCCCTTGACCAATTCGTTGCGCCCGACCATCACAGCGTCGGCCAATGACCTCAGCACCATCCCGCAACGCCTCGCTCGACGCGCTCCGCGTCCTCAGCCTCCTCGGCATCGTGACGCTCCACGTCGCGGGCGGCGGCTTCTCCGACGACAAGCCGCTCGGCTTCGTGCTCGATGAACTGAGCCGCTTCGCCGTACCGGTCTTCTTCCTGATGTCGGCCTACTTCTGGAAAGACGCCGACCTCGCGCGCCCTCTCAAGCTCGTCGGCCGCGTCGCCTGGCGCGTCCTCCCGGCCTTTGCGGCGATTCTCGCTTTGACCGTCGTCCTTCGCCTCCTCGACAATCCCGGCCGGCCCGGCTTCGAGCTCTCGCCATGGGGGGTGACGCTCCTCATCTGGAGCGGCGGTCCGGCATTCCACCTGTGGTTCCTGCCCGCGCTGGTCCTCGGCACGGCCGTCGTCGCGACACTGCTGAAGTTCATCGGCCTGCGCTGGACCATCGCCGCGACGCTGCTGCTCTATGCAGCGGGGACCGTCATCGGCGCTTATTCCAAACCGCTGTTCGGCCACGGCTTCCCGTTCTGGATGGATCGCAACGGCCTGTTCTTCGCACCGGTTTTCCTCGTCGCCGGCATCGTCCTCCGCCGCCGCCGCGACGACCTGCAGAGCCTGCCTATCGCCGCCCTCGTGTTGGCGGCGCTCGCCTTCGCCGCCCTTCATGTTGCAGAGGGCTACTTCATCGTCGGCCGCTACGCGCTGGGCCACGACTACTCCCTCGCCACCCTCGGCTACGCCCTCTCCGTCGCCATCCTGTTCATGCGCCTCGAGCTGAAGAGCCCGCTCTGGTCCACCCTCGGCCAGGCCACCTTCGGCGCCTACCTCATCCACCTGCTGGTACTGAAAGTTCTAGCCTCCGACCTCGGCCTCGGCCGCTATTCCTGGCTGATGATCGCGCTGGGCTTCGGGGTGAGCCTGGGCCTGACCGTAGCCTTTCGCGCCGTCCGCTCGGCTCTCGGGAGCCGCCCGGCAAGGGCCTAGAGTGTAACCCCCAAAAACGAAAGGCCCGGATCGCTCCGGGCCTTTCCAATTCGTATCTGCCTTTCGGCTATTCGGCCGCCTGGCGGCTGACCACCGTGACGCCGTCCTGCTCGGTTTCCACCAGGCCCGAACCTTCGGTCTTGATGAAGCGCTTCGAGCTGTCGATGTCGGCCGGGATCTCGACCGTCTCGCCTTCCGGTGTCACCGCGACGTGCTTGCGGCCGCCGAAGATTGCCCGGAACGGCCATGCGAGGACGTTCCAGATCGCTCCGAAGATCGAGCCGACCAGCTGGCCGAGCCAACCGTTCCTGATCACGCTCGGCGCGGTGATCATCACCGGCACCATCACCAGCGTCAGCGCGGTCGAGACGAACAGGCCCGAAACCAGTGCTGCCGACAGGTGCGTGAACCACGAACCGGCAAGGCCGCCCGACACGATTTCGCGCCGGATGAAGTCGAACTCGACGTTCACCGCCATCGGGATCACGCCCAGCGCCGTCACCGTTGCGGTGAGCAGCACTGGCCGCACGCGCTGCGCGGCGGTGATCAGCATCGCCTTGGTCGGCTCCACCCCGTCACCACGGTTGTAGTGGTTGTAGGTGTCGATCAGCACGATGCCGTTCTTCACCACGATGCCTGCCAGCGCCACGATACCGAGGCCGGTCATGATCGCCGAGAAGCTCATCCCGGTGACCACCATACCCAGCATCACGCCCGCCAGCGACATGACCACCGTCGAGAGCGTCACCAGCACCTGGTAGAAGCTGTTGTACTCGAGCAGCAGCACCAGGAAGATGATGAACAGCGCTGCAGCCAGCGCCTGCATGATGAACGCGTTGGTGTCGCCGATCTGCTCGTCGGCACCGCCGAACTTCACCGTCGTCGTCGCCGGGATGTCCTGCGTCTTCACCCACTCCTTGAGCTGGGCGATCTTGGCGTCCGCCGCGATGCCCGGGTTCAGGTTGGCAGCCACGCCCATGACATAGAGGCCATTCTTACGGCTGATATTGGCGACCTTCGGCACCGCCTCGCGCTTGATGAAGTTCGAGACCGGCACAAGGCCCTGTTCGGTCACGATCCTCAGCGAGTCGAGGCTGTCGAAGCTGCGCTCGTCGAGCGGCAGGCGCACGCGGATATCGAGTTCGTCGTCCGCATCGTCAGGCCGGTACGAGCCGAGCTTCACGCCCGACGTCACCAACTGCACGTAGGGGCTGAGCTCACGCACGCCGATGCCGTACTTGGCCGCAGCGGCGCGATCGATCGTCACTTCCCAGTCGATACCGGGGGAGGGGCGGCCGTCTTCCACGTCGATGGTGTCGCCGAGATCGTTCTCGACGTAGTTGCGCAGCTTCGTCACCACCGGTGCCAGGTCGGCATAGTTGGTGCTCTGGACCGTCAGGTTGATCGCCTTGCCGGCCGGCGGACCGTTCTCCTGCGCCGCGATCTGCACTTCGAGGCCTGAGATGCCCTTCACCCGCTCACGGATGCTCTGGAAGATCTCCTCGGCCTTGACGCGTTCGTTCCACGGCTGCAGCTGCAGGTTGAACTGCCCGATGGTGTCCGGCGGACCGCCGCTCGAGAAGCCGTCGCCGCCACCGCCCGAGAAGGTCATGATCGAGTCCTGCACACCCTGCACCTGCAGGATCTGCGTCTCGACCTCGGCCAGTAGGTCGCGGACCTGGACGGGCGAGTAGTTGCCGCGAGCGATCACGTTGACGGTGCCGAACTCGGCCTCGGAAGCCGGGAAGGCTTCCATGCCGGTTGGGTTGGCGATGTAGGTGTAGAACATCAGGCCAACGATCGTGAAGCCGCCGAGCAGCGTCAGGATCGGGTGCCGGATCAGGTGCTGCAGCGTGCGCACATAGACGCCCGTCGGCCCCTTCACCTTCTTGGTGTCGAACTTGTCCGGATACATCACGACGTCCGCGGCTTCCTTGGCCTTGGCGTCGACATGGGTCGAGGCGATGATCGCACCGATCACCGGCATGAACACCAGCGCCGAAAGCAGCGAGGCGCACATCACCACGATCACGATGATCGGCAGGTAGCTCATGAACTTGCCGATGATGCCCGGCCAGAACAGCAGCGGCACGAACGCGCCCAGCGTCGTGAAGGTGGCCGAAACCACCGGCACGAACATCTTGCGTGCCGCGAGGATGAATGCCTCCTTCTTCGAGACACCCTCCTGCAGCTTTCGTTCTGCGTATTCCACCACGACGATTGGATCGTCGACGAGCACGCCCACCGCGAGCACCAGGCCGAACATGATCATCATGTTGATGGTCATGCCGAGCATCTGCACGATCAGGAACGCGATCATGAACGAGATCGGGATCGAAGTACCGATCATGAGCGCTGGGCGCACGCCGAGCGTCGCGACGCACGTCACCATCACCAGGGCCACAGCGGTCAGCACCGCCGCTTCGAGCGAGCGGAACAGGTTCTTGGTCTGGTCCGCCTGGTCGATCAGGAAGCTGTGCTGGATGCCGGTCGGCCAATCCTTGGTGAACGCGGTCGTCACGCTGCGGACCTGGTCGGAAACGTCGATGACGTTCGTTCCGAGTTCCTTGATGACGCCCAGGGTGATGGCCGGCTGGCCGTTCACATGGGCGAACTGCGTAGCGTCCTGGAAGGTGCGGGTGATCGTCGCAACGTCGCCGAAGGTGACGACGGTATTGCCGTCGGTCTTGATCGGCAGCGAATAGACGTCCTGCGCGTTGGTGATGAGGCCCGGCACCTCGACGTTGAACGAACCACGGCCGGTATCGAGCGTACCGCCCGGCACCACCATGTTGTTCTTGGCGAGCGCATCGAGCAGCTGGCCGGCCGTGAGGTTGAACGCCTCGAGCCGGTTCATGTCGATGGTCACGGCCAGCATCTCGTCGCGCGAACCGGAAATGGTCACGCTCTGCACGGTCGGGATATCTTCGAGTGCTTCCTTGAGGTCCTTGGACCGTTGCACCAGAGTGCGTTCCGGCACGTCGCCGTAGAGCGCCACCGAGATCGAGGGCTGGTTGGTGAACGAGATCTCGGTCACCGACGGCACCGTCGCATCGTCCGGCAGGTCGCCGGCGACGCCGTCGAGCTTGGCGCGGATGTCGGCCAGCGCTTTGTCGCTGTTGGCATTCACGTTGAACTCGAGGAACACCGAGGCGTGACCGGTGGTCGCGGTCGAGGTGTAGTTCTCGAGCCCGTCAATGTCCTTGACGCGATCCTCGATGGGCTTGGCCAGGAGGCGCTCCGCATCGCGCGGCGACACGCCGGTCTGGCTGGTCGACACGTAGAAATACGGAATGTCGATTGCCGGGAAGCTCTCCTTGGGCAACGACACGTAGGCGCTGAAGCCGGCAAACAGCAACAGCACCATCACCGTCAACACGACCCGCGGCATGCGCAGGACGCGTTCGAGGAAATTCATCATGACTGCACCCCTTCAGCAGCGGCTTCGGCCTCGCTCGAAGCCGGCGTCCCCGTAACGTTGGTCGCGTCGACCTTTTGGCCCGGCACGACGAATTCCTGGCCCACGGTGATGACGTCCACCGTCGGCGGCAGCCCGGTCACCCAGACGCCCTGGCGGGAGTCCGAGATAATCGTCACGGGATAGAACTCGACGACGCCGTCCTTGACGGCCCGCACCCCAAGTGCGCCGTCGTCATCGAGCGTCAGCACCGACTGCGGCAGCAGATGCGCCGGAACGGTGCCCAGATTGACCGTCGCCGTGGCGGTGATGCCCGAGAGCACCTTGCCGTCCTTGTTCGGCAATTCGATCTCGATCGGGAACGACCGGGTCGCCTCGTCAGCAAGAGACGCGATGAAGCTCACCTTGCCCTCGACCGTCTGGCCGGTGACGGTCGTCACCGCAGCCGGCAGGCCCAGTTCGGCGCGGGCGATCCGCGATTCCGGTACGTTGGTGATGAACAGCATCGGATCGAGCTCCACCACCGTCGCACATGCCTGGCCGGGGCTCAGCACGCTGCCCACGGTAGCCATCGGGTCCTGCACGATGCCGGACACCTTGGTGGTCACCTTGGCGCGGTCGAACTCGAGCCGGGCCTGGTCGAACGCGGTCTGCGCCTGGCGCAGCGTCGCTTCCGAGGCGATACCGGTGTTGGCGGCGGCCAACCCCTTGTCGCGCAGCGCCTTGTTGGAGTCGTAGGCGGTCTGTGCCTGGGCCAGCGCGGCCTCGGCCTGCGCCACCGCAGCGGCACGGGTGCCTTCGTCGAGGGTGCACATCAGGTCGCCCGGCTTCACCAGCTGACCCTTGGTCACGTTCACCGCAGTGACGATGCCGCTGGTCTCGGGGGTGATCGTCGCGGTCGACTTGGCCTTGGTCCGGCCGCGCAGCGGCACGTCCAGCGGCATCGGCTGAACCTTGTAGGTCTCGGTCCGCACTGAGCGCACCGTGCCCTCGCCGCCATTGTTCTCGGCGACGCGCTCGGCGATGGTCAGGTGCGGGTCGATCCCGCCCGCCTCGGACTCATGCTCGGCAGCCGTAGCGCTGCTGTGCAGGAATGGAATGATCGGCCGTTCGCCGTTGCCCGGGCCGTTGCCCCCGGCCACAAATACGCCGCTGCCGAGCCACAGGGCTCCAGCTATGACGATGGCGCCGGCAACGCCGTAAGAAATGATTGCTCGCATAATCTGAAAGTCCCTCTATTCCGCCGCAGCGGCATCGTCCCGATCCGGACGCGCCAGCGCTATCAGTTCGGCCCCATGTGCCTCGATGTAATCACGGGCCGCTTGCATACAAGTGCGCCCATAATCGATGACCCAGGCGTCACCGGGGTGGTTGTGTTGTTGCTTGAGCCGGTCGAAGTCTTTGAGCGTTGCGTCGACCTCGACGATTCGCTCGTTCAGACGCTGCTCGACCAGCGATTGGGGAAGCTCGGAGGCGAAGCGCAGGAACAGCAGAAATTCGCTGCGGAACTCGTCCTCGCCAAGCTTTTCGAATAGTGACTGGATGAAGGCCGAACGGCCCGCTGTTGTGATCGAGTAGATCTTCTTGGCGGGCTTGCCGTCCTGTTGCTCGACACGCGAAGTGACTAGCTGTTCCTGTTCCAGCTTGGCCAAAGCCGGATAGATCGAGCCATAGCTGGCGTCGATGAAATACGAATACTCCCCTTCAACGGAGAGCTTCCTGATCTCATATCCAGTAGCTTCGCCATCATAGAGGATGGCAAGGCAGATGGTTCTGACGTTCATGGCTTCCTATCCGGCTGGCATATAACGGACCAGCATATGCCGGGCCTATATATGGAGCCGCGAGAAAGCGCAACAAGGGGTGAAGTACGGGCTGCCATGCATTTTCTTCATGGCCAACCGTTTGAATACTAACGGTTTCCCGTCAGGCGTCGGCCAGACGCACCATTTCGACCAGTGCCTTCAACGCGAGTTCCTGGCTGGCAGCGGCCACAAACCAAGCATTGAGGAAGCTGGCGTCCCGGTGTCCGCAGGTTAGCGGCAACCGGTCGAGACCCAGTACCACACCGCCCGCCGCCTGCAGCACTGCCTGGCCTGCGGCGGTGTCCCATTCCGAAGTTGGGGTAAACCGCGGGTAAAGCTGCGCTGCGCCTTTGGCAAGAAGGCAGAACTTCAGCGACGAACCCACCGACACGTCTTCTGCCACCTGTAGGGTGTCGCAAAGCTCGGCCAGTGCAGCATGCCCGTGCGACCGGCTGGCGACGATCCGCAACGGGTGCTCGGTTTCGCTCACCCGCAGTGCGCGAATATCGGTGATCTGCCTGCCGACGACCTTGCCGGCGAACGCCCCGGCGGTCCCGCCCCAATATATATCGTCGGTCGCCGGCGCCAGCACGACGCCGCTCACCGGATGGCCGCCCTCGCAATAGGCGATGTTGACGGTGAACTCGCCGTTGCGCTTCAGGAACTCCTTGGTGCCATCGAGCGGATCGACAACGAAGAAGCGCTCGCCCAGCTCGGGAATCCGCCCGGCCGCCACGCTCTCCTCGGCCAGCACCGGCACGCCGGTCGCCTCGAGTACGGCGAGGATGATCGCCTCGGCCTTCTGGTCGGCCTCGGTTACCGGCGAGCCGTCCGCCTTCTCCATCGCGACGGCGCCCCGCTGATACACCTCGCGGATCGCCTCGGCCGCCTCGATCGCAGCCTCGTTCATCAGTGCGGTGAAGTCGCTGTTCATTGGATTTCCGAGACTCTTTGGACTTCAACGTCCAGTCCTAGGTCGAGCGGCTTGGCGCCCATGGTGATCTGGCTCGATGAGATATAGTCGACGCCGGTTTCGGCGATGCCGCGCACCCGCTCCAGCGTCACCCCGCCAGAAGCTTCGAGCCGCGCCCGCCCATCATTGAGCCGAACCGCTGCCCTCAGTAGTTCGTTGTCCATATTGTCGAGCATTACGATAGTGGCGCCCGCATCCAGAACCTCCTCGAGCTCGCTGAGGCTCGTCACCTCGATCTCGATCGCCACCAGATGCCCAGCCGCTGCCCGCGCCGCGCGATAGGCCTTGCCGGCGCCGCCCGCCACCGCGACATGGTTGTCCTTGATCAGGATCGCGTCACTGAGCGCATAGCGGTGGTTCGAACCACCGCCGCAGCGCACCGCGTATTTTTCGAACGCCCGCAGCCCGGGTGTGGTCTTGCGCGTATCGCAGATCCGCGCACCCGTTCCGGCGACCGCTTGCACAAACTTCTGCGTATGCGCCGCGATGCCACTGAGATGATTCAGGAAGTTGAGCGCCGTCCGCTCCCCCGCCAGCAGTTGCCGCGCATCGCCGGCCACCACCGCGACGATGTCACCCTTCGCCACTGTGGCGCCGTCGGCCACCTGCGGGTCGAACGAAACCCCGCCGCCCACCTGCCGGAACACTTCGAGCGCCAGCGGCAGTCCGGCGATCAGCCCGGCCTCGCGCGCCGACAGCGTCGCCGTTGCGACGGCCCCCGCCGGGATCGTCGCCTGCGAGGTCAGGTCGCCGGCTAGTCCGAGATCCTCGGCAAGTGCCCGTCGGACTGCGTCCTCGACAAGGGCAGGGGGCGGGGCGGCGATGGTGGCAGTGTCGCGCATTTGCTGGGCTCTGATGGCGTGGTCGGTTTACGCGACGGCGCCCTGGCAAGCAATGCCACGGGCGTTCAGCCGGCGGACCGTTAGTTTCATAGCCGGAACGAAACCCCCGCCAACCCGTTGAGTAGTAAGCGCAGTTCCGGGCGGGTTGGCTGTTGCATAACAAGAAAACTGGAGAATAAGCATGCAACTCAAGCGATTGTTGCTGACCACCACGAGCCTATGTCTGCTCTCACTCATGCCGCTTCCGGCCATGGCGCAGGATGCGGGTCTCACCGCCGCCTACAATGCCTATGTCGCAGCCAGTTCCGGCACCGACGCCGACGCCAAGGCCGCCGCCGAAGCCGCCTTCCTCGCTGAATGCCAGCGCGTCGGCACGCCCGAACTCGAGGCGTGTATCGCACTCGCCACCGGTGCCGCGGCAGCCGAGCAGCCCGCTGCTCCGGCTGAAGAGCCAGCCGCTCCGGCTGAAGAACCCGCTCCGCCGGCTGAAGAGCCTGCGCCGCCGGCCGCTGAAGAACCGGCTCCAGCATCCGAACAACCGGCCGCTCCCGCTGAGGAGCCTGCCGCGCCTGCTGCTGAGGCACCTGCCGCTCCTGCTGAGCAGCCCGCAGCCGAACCCGCACCTGCCGATCAGCCCCCGGCTGAGCCAGCGCCTGCCGAGCAGCCCGCTGCTGCCAACGATCCGGCCCTCAAGGCCGCCTTCGAGGCATATGTCGCGGCCAGTTCCGGCACCGATGCCGGCGCCAAGTCGACGGCCGAAGCCGCCTTCCTCGCCGAGTGCAACCGCTTGGGCATCCAGTCGCTCGACGAGTGCCTGGCCCTGATGGGTGGTGCCCCGGCAGCTCCGGCTACGCCTGCCGCTCCGGGCGAAGCCCCGGCGGCCCCTGCCACCGACCAGTCCGGCCAGCCGCTCGAGCAGGTCACCGACCAGCAGACCCCCGATGCTCCCGTCGCTCCGGTGCTCGATAGCGCCAAGGACGCCGCCGGTGCCGGCACCGAGGCGCCTGCGCCTGCCGAAAAGCCCGCCGAACCCGTTGCGGCTCCGGCATCCGATGCAGATGCACAGGCCGCCGCACCGCCGCCTGCCGAACAGGTCGAAGCCACGGTGGTAACGCCTGGTGAAAAGGTCGATCAGTTGCCGGTCGCCGAACCGCCGAAGAATGCCGATGTCGTTCAGAAGACCGACGACGATCGGCTGATCATCAAGATCGGCATCAACTTCGATATCTTCACGCCCTACAAGGACCGTGACCGTATAGGCCGCGACAACGACGTGACGTACGAGCGGCTGGACAACGACCGCTACCGCCAGACCGTCATCCGTCCCGACGGCACCCGCATCATCACGGTGTGGAACCGCGATGGCGAGATCATCCGCCGCGTAAAGGTGCTACCGGACGGCACGCGCATCATCATCGTCTTCTACGCTGACGACGATCGCGACGACGATTGGCGCGATCCGGGCGACGACCTGCCGCCCTTCTTCCTGCCGATCCCGGTCAACGAATACGTGCTCTACAGCGAACGCGCCGATGAGAACGATATCGAGCTGTTCCTCAGCGAGCCGCCGCTGGAACAGGCCGCCCGCGTCTACACCGTCGACGAGGTCAAGCGCTCTGCCCGTATCCGCGACACGGTCCGCCGCGTCGAGATCGGCGACCTGACCTTCGAAACCGGTTCGGCCGAACTCGGCCGCGACCAGGTCGGCTCGCTCGGCAAGGTCGCCGCCGCGATGCAGAAGATCCTCGACCGCAACCCAGGCGAGACCTTCCTCATTGAAGGCCACACCGATGCCGTCGGTTCGGACGAATCCAACCTCGTCCTCTCCGATCAGCGTGCCGAGACAATCGCCAACCTGCTCACCGAGTTCTACGACATCCCGCCGGAGAACCTCACCACGCAGGGTTATGGCGAGCGCTACCTGAAGGTCGAGACCGACGGCGAAGAGCGTGCCAACCGTCGCGTCACCGTCCGCCGCATCACCTCGCTGGTGACGCCTAAGGCGAGCTGATCGCTGGATCATCAAGCACAGAGCCCCGGGCCACGGCCCGGGGCTCTTCCTTGTGCGCCAAAACTCCCAGTCGTCTCCCTCTCCCATCGCGGGGAGGGATCAAGGGTGGGGCGAGCCACCCCCATCGATGCCCCGTGATCCTCCCCCGCGTGGCGGGGGAGAGGGACCGGCGAAGCCGGTGGAGGGGGCGGCCACAACCTCGATGCCCACCCTAGACAAGCCACAATCCCTCAGTCTAATTGAACAACGTTCAGTTGGAGTTGCCGATGGCCCGTCGTGCCGATCACTCAAAAGAAGAACTGGCGAGCCTAGTCGTCAACACCGCCGAGGAGTTGATCGCGGAGGAGGGGATCGACGCATTCTCCGCCCGCTCGCTGAGCCGCGCCATCGGCTACACCGCCGGCACCCTCTACCACCACTTCAAGGACCTCGACGACATCGTCACCCAGGTGAATACCCGCACCTTGGTCGGCCTCGCCCAGGCCTTCGCCGACGCCACCCCATCGTCCGATCCCCGCCAGATGCTCCACAACTACGCCGATGCCTTCCTCGGCTACATCACCCTGAAGCGGAACCTCTGGAACGCCCTGTTCGAGTTCCGCCGCAAAGCCGATCAGCCGGTCCCCTCCTGGTACATCGAAGCCATCGCCTCGCTGATCCGCATCATCGCCCAGTGCTTTACCGACATCCGCCCCGATCTCGACGAGAAGACCGCCCGCCAGTCCGGCCAGTTGGTCTTCGCCTCCATCCACTCCGTCGTCTCCCTCGACAGCTCCGGCCGCCTCAGCCTCGTCATGGACCGCGACATCGGCAAGGTCGTCCACGAACTGGTCGACATGCACATCCTCGCCTACACGCACCGGGCGAAGTAGGCGGGCGGTTGCGCTCGACGCTCCCACCACCACCAGCCGTCATCCCGGCGAAAGCCGGGACCCAGTGCACGACACCCTCCACACGAACGCCTTCTCCGACCCATCCGTGAAAGACCGGATGGTGTCGCTACCGCCGAATCTTTCCGAGCAGTGGGTCCGCGCTTTCGCCGGGATGACGGCCGGATATGGTCTGTTCTCCACAGCCAAAGCTCACCTCATTTCCCACCCAAACCATTGATTCCACTTAGCTTAAACTCCAATCTAAACGCCGTTCAATTTTCCACTTGAACACCGTTTAAAACCCTGTATGTTGATCCTCGTGAACAGCGTTCAATTAAACGCCGACACCAACCGAAGGGAGACGTACTGCGATGTTGAACGTTCTGAAGACCTTATTCCTGGGAGCCTCGGCCCGTGCCGAAGAGCAGCTCACCGACCATTTCGCCATCGACCTGATCGAGCAGAAGATCCGCGAAGCCGAGGGCGCGCTGTCGCTCGCCAAGACAACGCTGGCCGCGCTGATCATCCGCCAGCGCAACGAAGAACAGACCCTCAGCCGCCTCAACACCCAGATCGCCGATCTGGAAACCCGGGCCCGCCAGGCGCTGGCTGCCGGCCGCGAAGACCTCGCTGCCGACGCCGCATCGGCCATCGCCAATCTCGAGAACGAGCGCGCCGTGCGTCGCGACACGCTCGATCAGCTGGCCAACCGCGTCGCCCGCACCCAGGCCGCGGTCGAGAAAGCCCATCGCCGCATCCTCGACCTGCGGCAGGGGATGATCTCAGCCCGCGCCGCCGATGCCGAACGCAAGGCACAGAAGTCGCTGAACCGCTCGATCGGCTCCACCACCTCGATCCGCGAAGCAGAGGAACTCATCGCCCGCGTTGTCAACGGCCCCGACCCGTTCGCCGAAAGCGAAGTCCTCGACGAGATTGACGCCGGCCTCACCCAGAGCGGCATCCGCGACCGCCTCGGCGAAGCCGGCTTCGGCGACAAGACCAAGGTTCGCGCCGACGACGTGCTCGCCCGCCTCAAGTCCACCACCATCCTCTAAGCCTCAACCTCAACCGCATTCAAACCCAAGGGAACCTGACAAATGAACTCCGACAACAACCAGATCTACATCGCCTTCAACGCCGCCGGCGTCGCCGCCGCGCTGTTCCTGCTCTCGCTGTCGCTCTGGCTCGCGCCGGTCGACCTCTCGACCAAAGGCTACTGGGGCATGGGCATCGTGCTGTTGATGGGCAGCCTCGTGAACCTCGTCAAATACCGCACCGACGACCGCAACGCCCGCGACGTCGTCCGCCAGCTCGAGCAGGCCAAGAACGAGAAGATCCTCAAGGACTACGTCGGCAACCAGTAAGCTCCCACTCACCACCGATGAAAGAAGCCCCGGGCCACCGCTCGGGGCTTTTCGCCCACGTTGCCTTTTCCCGCGCTCCGTCCCATTCTCCGCTTCGACTAACCGGTCAACCCGGGCGACTAAGGGCAGGGGACTCCATGCAAAAGATCATCGCCGCGCTCGATCAGCGGCGCACCGACGCCCGTCTCGGCGGCGGCCAGAAGCGGATCGACGCACAGCACGGCAAAGGCAAGCTCACGGCCCGCGAGCGTCTCGATGTCCTGCTCGATCCTGGCAGCTTCGAAGAATACGATATGTTCGTCACCCACCGCGCGGTGGATTTCGGCATGGAAAAGACCATCATCCCCGGCGACGGCGTCGTCACCGGCTGGGGCACCATCAACGGCCGCCTGACCTACGTCTTCAGCCAGGATTTCACCGTTTTCGGCGGCTCGCTGAGCGAAACCCACGCCCAGAAGATCTGCAAGATCATGGATCTCGCCGTGCAGAACGGCGCCCCCGTCATCGGGCTCAACGACTCGGGCGGCGCCCGCATCCAGGAAGGCGTCGCGGCGCTGGGTGGTTACGCCGAAGTGTTCTGGCGCAACGTCCAGGCCTCCGGCGCCATCCCGCAGATCTCCGTGGTCATGGGCCCCACCGCCGGCGGCGCGGTCTATTCCCCGGCGATGACTGACTTCATCTACATGGTGAAGGACACCTCCTACATGTACGTGACCGGCCCGGACGTGGTGAAAACCGTCACCTCCGAGATCGTCACCCACGAAGAGCTAGGCGGCGCCTCCACGCACACCAAGGTCAGCTCCGTCGCCGACGCCGCGTTCGACAACGACATCGAAACCCTGCTCGAAGTCCGCCGCCTGTTCGATTTCCTGCCGCTCAGCGCCGCCGACAAGCCTCCAGTCGTCGCCGTCAACGACAGCGTCGACCGCGCCGAGCCCAGCCTTGACACCCTGATCCCGGACAGCGCCCAAAAACCCTACGACATGCGCGAGGTGATCCTCAAAATCGCCGACGAAGGCGATTTCCTCGAGATCCAGAAGGACCACGCCGGCAACATCCTCGTCGGCTTCATCCGCCTCAACGGCTCCACCGTCGGCGTCGTCGCCAACCAGCCCCTCGTCCTCGCCGGCTGCCTCGACATCAACAGCTCCAAAAAGGCCGCCCGCTTCATCCGCTTCTGCGACGCCTTCTCGGTCCCCATCCTCACCCTCGTCGACGTCCCCGGCTTCCTCCCCGGCGTCGCCCAGGAATATGGCGGCATCATCAAGCACGGGGCCAAGCTGCTCTTCGCCTACGCCGAAGCCACCGTCCCCAAGGTCACCGTGATTACGCGCAAGGCCTACGGCGGCGCCTACGACGTCATGGCCTCCAAGCACATCCGTGCGGACGTCAACTACGCCTGGCCCACCGCAGAAATCGCGGTAATGGGCGCCAAGGGCGCCACGGAGATCCTCTACCGCTCCGAGCTGATCGATAAAGACAAGATCGCCAAACGCACCGCTGACTACGAAGCCCGCTTCGCCAACCCCTTCGTAGCCGCCGAACGCGGCTTCATCGACGACGTGATCATGCCAAATGAAACGCGGCGGCGTGTGGCCCGGGCATTCGAGATGCTGAAGGGAAAGAAAGCGGTCATCCCGCTGAAAAAGCACGGGAACATCCCGCTGTGACGCGCGATCGCGCAGTCGTCTCCCTCCCCCGTTGCGGGGAGGGATCAAGGGTGGGGGGAGCCGCACGCGCGATGCCGGCGGGGAGCCACCATTGAGTACCGAACTCGCGAGGAAGCTCCGCCGCAACCCCCCCGAGCCCGAGCGCCGCATGTGGGCGATCCTCCACCCGCTCCGCCGGCAGGGTTACAACTTCCGCCGGCAAGTCGAGATCGGCGCCTACTATGCGGACTTCGCCTGCCGTCACCCGGCCCTTGTGATCGAGGTAGACGGCGAGCCCCACACGACGGAGTTCGCTCAAGCCAATGACGCCGTTCGCGATGATTACTTCGTCGGGCGCGGCTATCGCGTGCTCCGCTTCTGGAACAACGAAGTCACCCACAACCCGGAGGGCGTCTATCTGACGATCGTCGCCGCGCTGGCCGAGCCATCCAGCGTAGCCGCTCCCCCCACCCTTGATCCCTCCCCGCAACGGGGGAGGGAGACGACTGCCCGTCCGAGCTCAACGCTGGGGGAGCCATGAGCTCCCCCGCCCATGCACCCCTACTGCTGCGCCTGGTACTGATCCGTCAGGGCGTCGAGCCGCGCCGTCGCCCAAGCCATGATTTCCGGCGTCAGATAAGCCTCGCCACCCGCTTCGGCTACGCGGTTCTTGTTGGCGGCCGCCAGCAGCGCGGCCTTCAGGGCGTCCTCGCCGGTCAGCGGCTCCAACTCGGCGATCTCGGTTTCCAATCCGTCGATCACCAGCTGCTGGTCATTCACCGCCGCCAGTTCGGGGCTGGCATTGATGGTTTCCAGCGCCGCGACAAGCGCAGTCTGTTCATCGATCGCAGCTTGGTTCGTCGGGTCGGTGGCAATCGCCGTTTCGAGCTCGCCCAGCCGGGCATTGAGCCCGTCGAGCGTCGGGGTGTCGTAGACCGTCGAGCCATCGAAGGCGACCAGTCCGGATACGGACGTACCGATAATCGCGTCCAGCTCGGTCTGCAGGCCCGCCAGGGTCTCGTTGGCGGCAGCGAGGTTTGCCGTCGCCGTTTCCAGCGCCGCGCTGGCCGCGACA
This sequence comes from Devosia sp. P3_B2, assembly GCF_056402875.1. Taxonomy (NCBI): domain Bacteria; kingdom Pseudomonadati; phylum Pseudomonadota; class Alphaproteobacteria; order Hyphomicrobiales; family Devosiaceae; genus Devosia; species Devosia sp. P3_B2. The sequence goes on from NZ_JBFUGO010000005.1 coordinate 259,521, forward strand.
AATTCACGAACCTGCTCCATCCGCTTGTCCGAGCTGTTCATCAGCCCGTTGATGTTGCGCTTCAGCGAATTGAGCCCGGCCAGCTGGGCGTTGAGGTTCTTGGTCTTGGCCGCCTTGGCCGTGGTCGTCGTCACCGTCTCGGTATCGGCGACCTTCTTGGCCTTGCCCTGCGACTGCCCTTCGGCGCCACCACCGCCACCCCCGTGGCCGTTCCCGCCGGCGTTGCTGTGCTCGCTGCCGCCGCCGTTGCCCCCGCCGTTGCCGTTACCCCCACCGTTCCCACCACCACCGCCATTGCCGTCCCCGCCACCATCGCTCTTGTCCTTTGCTATCGCCTGCAGGTCAGAGAGCGCGGTGTGGTTCATCAGCACCGGAGCGGCGATCAACGCCAGCGCCGTTGCAGAGAGCACGATCATATTGCGGATTGGGTGAGACATTTGGGCTTCCTCCTCCCCGGGACGATGCGTAGCCGGGGTGCGGATGAGGCCTATCTGCGCGTTAAGAACGTAAGCCTTCGTCCCGCAGCATTTGATGAAAATGCCGCGCAACCCGTCAGCAGGATCGCGTAAACTCCAGTGATGTTCTCCTCACTCCTCATCGCCAATCGCGGCGAGATCGCCTGTCGCGTCATCCGCACCGCCAAGCGCCTCGGCATCCGGACCATCGCCGTCTATTCCGACGCCGACCGTGAGGCCGTCCACGTCAGGCTCGCCGACGAGGCCGTCCACATCGGCGGCTCGGCCGCCCGCGACAGCTACCTCTCGATCGAAAAGATCGTCGCCGCCTGTCGGACCACCGGCGCCGAAGCCGTGCATCCCGGCTACGGCTTCCTCAGCGAAAACCCCAGCTTCGCCGCCGCCCTCGACGCGGCCGGCATCATCTTCGTCGGCCCGCCGGTCAAAGCCATCGAGGCGATGGGCGACAAGATCACCAGTAAGAAGCTCGCCGCGGCGGCCGGCGTCTCGACTGTCCCCGGCCATATGGGCCTCATCGCCGATGCCGAGGAAGCGGTCACCATCTCGCGCTCCATCGGCTACCCGGTGATGATCAAGGCCTCGGCCGGCGGCGGCGGCAAGGGCATGCGGATCGCCCACAGCGACGCCGAAGCCCGCGAAGGCTTCGAGCGCTCCAAGTCCGAAGCCGCCTCCAGCTTCGGCGATGATCGCATCTTCATCGAAAAGTTCGTCACCGAGCCGCGCCACATCGAAATCCAGCTGATCGGCGACCAGCATGGCAACGTGCTCTGGCTCAACGAGCGCGAATGCTCGATCCAGCGCCGCAATCAGAAGGTCATCGAGGAGGCGCCGTCGCCATTCCTCGACGCCGCCACCCGCAAGGCGATGGGCGAGCAGTCCGTCGCCCTCGCCAAGGCCGTCGGCTACACCTCAGCCGGCACCGTCGAGTTCATCGTCGACAAGGACCGCAACTTCTACTTCCTCGAGATGAACACGCGCCTGCAGGTCGAGCACCCGGTCACCGAGCTGATCACCGGCCTCGACCTCGTCGAACTGATGTTCCTCGCCGCCGCCGGCGAAAAACTGCCACTCGCGCAGGAGCAAGTCCCGCTCAACGGCTGGGCCATCGAGAGCCGCATCTACGCGGAGGACCCGTTCCGCAACTTCCTGCCCTCCACCGGCCGGCTCACCCGCTATCACCCGCCAGCCGAGCAGGCGACGCCCGACCTCGTGGTGCGCAATGACACCGGCGTCGCCGATGGCGGCGAGATCTCCACCTTCTACGACCCGATGATCGCCAAGCTCTGCACCTGGGCGCCCACCCGGATCGAGGCGATCGACGCCATGGAAGACGCCCTCGACGAGTTCGAACTCGAAGGCGTCGGCAACAACATCCCGTTCCTCGCCGCCGTCATGGGCCAGGAGCGCTTCCGCTCCGGCCGCCTCACCACCGGCTACATCGCCGAAGAATTCCCCAACGGTTTCAGCGGCGTAGAGCTGGATGCGGAATCACTGACGCATCTCGCCGCGCTCGCCTGCTGCTCCGCTTTCGCCCTCGACAAGCGACTCTACCCGACCACCCCGGAACCCCGAGCCGTCATCATCGGCAACCAGCGCTGGGATTTCTCGGTCCGCGCCGACGGCATCGAGTACTGGCTCACCGCCCCCGACGGCAAGAAGCTGCTGGTCGAAAGCGGCTGGAAGCCCGGCAACTCCATCTGCATCGGCCGCGTCGACGGCCACCTGCTGCACGTCAAGGTGCAACGCCTCACCAGCGGCTTCCGCCTCCGCCACCGCGGTGCCGACCTCATCGCCAAGGTGCTGCTGCCCCAGGTCGCCGACCTGATGCCGCTGATGCCGGTCAAGCTGCCGCCGGACCTCAGTAAATTCCTCCTCTGCCCGATGCCCGGCCAGATCGTCCGCATCGACGTCGCCGAAGGCGATATCGTCGAAGACGGCCAGACCCTCGCCATCGTCGAAGCCATGAAGATGGAGAACGTGCTGAAAGCCGAAAAGCGCGCCCGCATCAGCAAAGTCCGCGTCCAGGCCGGCAGCGTGCTCGCGGTGGACGAGGTGATCCTGGAGTTCGAGGCGATATGAGTGGCCCCACCTTCGCCGACTGGGCAAAGCTCGCGCAGAAGGACCTCCGCGACACCCCGGTCGAGTCGCTCAACCGCGACTACGGCGATCTCCCAATCCGCCCGGCCTACTTCCCCGAAGACGCCGCCGACCCCGGTCTCCCGGGCGCCGCCCCGTTCACCCGCGGCGTCCGCGCCACCATGTACGCCAACCGCCCGTGGACCATCCGGCAGTACGCCGGCTTCTCCACCGCCCGCGAGTCCAACGCCTTCTACCGCCAGAACCTCGCCGCCGGCCAAAAGGGCCTGAGCGTCGCCTTCGACCTCGCCACGCATCGCGGCTATGACAGCGACCACCCACGCGTCACCGGCGATGTCGGCAAGGCCGGCGTCGCCATCGACAGCGTCGAGGACATGAAGATCCTGTTCGACGGCATCCCGCTCGATCAGATGAGCGTCTCGATGACCATGAACGGCGCCGTCCTCCCGGTGCTCGCCATGTTCATCGTCGCGGCGGAAGAGCAGGGGGTAAAGCCAGCCCAGCTCGACGGGACCATCCAGAACGACATCCTCAAGGAGTTCATGGTCCGCAACACCTACATCTATCCGCCCGAGCCGAGCATGCGGATCGTCGGCGACATCATCGCCTACACGGCCCAGAACATGCCGAAGTTCAACTCCATCTCGATCTCGGGCTACCACATGCACGAGGCCGGCGCGACGGCGGTCCAGGAGCTCGCCTACACCCTCGCTGACGGCCGCGAATACGCCCGCGCCGCCCAGGCCCGCGGCCTCGATATCGAAGCCTTTGCCGGCCGGCTGAGCTTCTTCTTCGGCATCGGCATGAACTTCTTCCTCGAGGTAGCAAAGCTCCGCGCCGCGCGCACCCTCTGGCAGAAGATCATGGTCCAACTGGGTGCCAAAGACCCCCGATCGCTGATGTTGCGCACCCATTGCCAGACATCCGGCGTGTCTTTGACCGAGCAGGACCCGCACAACAACATCGTCCGCACCACCATTGAGGCGCTGGCCGCCGTGCTCGGCGGCACCCAAAGCCTCCACACGAACAGTTTCGACGAAGCCATTGCGCTGCCAACGGAATTCTCCGCCCGCATCGCCCGCAACACCCAGTTGATCCTGCAGCACGAAAGCCGCGTCACCGACGTCGTCGACCCCCTCGGCGGCTCCTACTACATCGAGAGCCTCACCGCGGACCTCGTCGCCCGCGCCGAAGCCCTGATCGCTGAGGTCGAGGCCGAAGGCGGCATGACCGCCGCCGTGCAAGCCGGCACGCCAAAGCTCGAGATCGAGAAGGCCGCCGCCCTCCGCCAGGCCCGCGTCGATCGCGGCGAAGACGTCATCGTCGGCGTCAACCGCTATCGCTTCGAGAACGAGCACCCGATCCCGATCCGCGAGATCGACAACAACAAGGTCCGCGACGAGCAGGTTGCCCGCCTCGCCGAAGTCCGCCGCACCCGCGATCCCGACAGGCTCTCCGCAGCTCTGGCGTCCCTGCAGGAAGCTGCCCGCACCGACAGCAACCTCCTCGCCGCCAGCATCGAAGCCGCCCGCGCCCGCGCCACCCTCGGCGAAATCTCGGCGACCCTCGAGCAGGTCTTCAACCGCCACTCCGCCATCACCCGCGTCATCTCCGGCGTCTACGCCGAAAGCTACGCCGCCGACCCGCAATACGCCGCGCTCACGGAGCGCATCGCCGCCTTTGAGAAGGCCGAGCACCGCCCGCCAGCGCTGTTCATCGCCAAGATGGGCCAGGACGGCCACGATCGCGGCGCAAAAATCATTGCGACCGCCTTCGCCGACCTCGGTTTCACGGTCCACATGGGCGACCTGTTCGAAACCGCCCCGGAAGTCGCCACCCACGTCGCTGAGCTCAAGGTCGACGCCGTCGGCGTCTCCTCCCTCGCCGCCGGCCACAAGACGCTGGTCCCCGAACTGATCGCCGAGCTGCGGGGCAGGGGCCTCGGCGACGTCACTGTCATCGTCGGCGGCGTCATCCCCGAACAGGACTACGCCTTCCTTCGCGATGCCGGCGTCGCCGAAATCTTCGGCCCCGGCACCAACGTGCTGGAAGCCGCGTTCAGCGTGCTCAACCAGATCGAGGGAAAGCTAAGCAACCGATGATCGGCCGCCTCAACCACGTCGCCATCGCCGTCCCCGATCTCGCCGCCGCCGCCGCGAAATATCGCGATCTCCTCGGCGCCGACGTGCACCACCCGCACGACCTGCCCGAACACGGCGTCACCGTGGTATTCGTCCACCTCGAAAACACCAAGATCGAGCTGATGACCCCGCTCGGCGCCGACTCCCCCGTCCGCAAGTTCCTCGAAACCAACCCCTCCGGCGGCATCCACCACGTCTGCTACGAAGTCCCCGACCTCGCCAGCGCCGCCCGCACCCTCACCGAAGCCGGCGCCCGCGTCCTCGGCGACGGCAAGCCGCGCATCGGCGCCCACGGCCTCCCGGTCCTCTTCCTCCACCCCAAGGATTTCGACGGCACCCTGATCGAGCTCGAAGAGGTGAAGCCCGAGCTGCAGCCCGCCTGACTTATCCCCGCGCGAAACCGCCCGCCTATCCTCGGCTCACCAACCCGAGGACACCATGACCACCAGCACCCACCTGAAGCTCCCCTTCATCCTCCCGGCCCAGGCCGGCAAGCACATCACCCACAACGAGGCGATCGCCGCCCTCGACACCCTGGCGCAACTCGCCGTGCTCGACCGCGACCTCTCCACCCCGCCGTCCAGCCCCGCGACCGGCGCTCGCTACATCGTCGGCCCAAGCCCCACCGGCCCATGGTCCGGCAAGACCAACCAGATCGCCACCCACGACGGCGCCATCTGGCTGTTCCACGCCCCCGAACCGGGCTGGCTCGCCTTCGTGCTCGACGAAAACGGCCTCCTCGCCTGGAGCGGCAGCGCCTGGCAGCCGACGCTGGGCCTCGATGCCACCGCGGCCAAACTCGGCCTCAACACTGCCGCCGACGGCACGAACCGCCTCGCCGTCAAATCCGACGCCATCCTCCTTAGCCACGACGACGTCACCCCCGGCTCCGGCAATGTGCAACTGAAGCTCAACAAGGCGGGTGCCGGGCAGTCCGCCAGCCTCCTCTACCAGACCGGCTTCTCCGGCCGCGCCGAACTCGGCACCACCGGCGATGACAAGCTTCACCTCAAGACCAGCCCGGACGGCACCACCTGGCACGAGGCCCTAGTGGTCGATCCGGCCACCGGCCACATCGGCATCGGCACCGCCGCGCCAGCCGTCCGTCTCGACGTCGATGGCCCGATCCGCCCCAAATCCTACACCGTCGCCACCGCCCCCGCCGCCMGCGCCGGCGCKGGCCAACTTATCTACTTCGCGGATGAATCCGGCGGCGCCACGCTCGCCTTCTCCGACGGCACCGATTGGCGCCGCCTCGCCGACCGCGCCATCGTCAGTTAGCGGTGGCAATCGCCCAACGTGGCATTGCTGCAATTGGCCCCGGGGTCGCCCTGTGCTAGGCGAGCACGCGACGAACCGCCCGGGGCACCCATGCTCAAGATTCTCAGCAACGCGCTCACCGACATCATTGGCGGCTACGAGCAGCGGCGCGTCTGGATCGCGCTGGCGACGGAAGACATCTTCGATCAGCACCGTCGCACAACGCTCGGCCCCCTCTGGCTGCTGGTCAACTATTTCGCCTTCGCAGCCACCTTCATCTTCATTTTCACCCCGGCGCCGTTGGACCCGCTGCACGCCATCTACATTGGCGTCGGTCTCCTCGTTTGGCTCTACATCACCGACACGATCACCCAGGCGGTATCGCTGTTCGAACGCGAAGAGGGGTTCATCAAGGGCACGACCCTTCCGCTGTCGGTCTACGTCATGCGCCTGACGCTGCAGAACCTCATCCGTTCCGGCTACGCCCTGGCTGGCTGCGTCATCATCTTGCTCCTTGCCGGGGTAGCCATCACCGGTGCCTGGATGTGGTCGGCGCTGGGTATCGCCCTTGTGCTCATCGCCTCCCCCGCTGTGGTGACGGTCTTTGCCTTCCTCGGCGTGTTCTTCCCCGATAGCCAGTTTGTCGTCGCCAACCTGATGCGCGTCGCCATGTTCGCCACTCCGGTATTCTGGGGCAACGCCGGCGGCGATCCGCTGCGTACCGCGCTCTACTACTGGAACCCCTTCACCTACTTCCTCGACATCGTCCGCGAGCCGATCGTCGACGGTACCGCGCCGCTCAATTCCTTCGGCGTTTGCCTCATCATCACGCTGGCAATGTGGGCCATCGCCGTCCTGCTGCTCGGCACCTTCCGTCGCCAGGTGGCTTTGATCGTCTGATGGTTTCCATTCGCGCCCACGATCTGCATCTCAACTACCAGGTGCGGGAAAAGCTGACCCTCCGCCCCCGCGACAAGCGCTTGCCGCAAACCGGCGGCACCATCTCGGGCAGCGGCTCGCATCGCTTCGTCACCGCCCTCGATGGCGTCAGCTTCGAACTCAAGGCCGGCGATCGCCTCGGCCTCGTCGGCGCCAACGGCGCCGGCAAGACCACGCTGCTCAAGGTGCTCTACGGGATATACGAGCCCACTGGCGGGAGCCTCGACATCCGCGGCAAGGTCGATGCCCTGTTCAACATCAACCTCGGCTTCCGCCCCGAAGCCACCGGCCGCCGCAACATCCTGCTGCGCGGCCTGATCAACGGCTGGACCGAAACCGAAATCGCCGAGCGCACCGACGAGATCATCGAGTTCTCCGAACTCGGCGAATTCATCGACCTGCCCTTCAAGAGCTACAGCCAAGGCATGGGCGCCCGCCTCGCCTTCGCCATCGCCACGACGATGGAGCCGGAGATTCTGTTGATGGACGAATGGATCGGGGCAGGGGACGCGAGCTTCCAGAAGAAGGCGACGGACCGGATGAACCTGCTGGCCGAGAAGGCGGGCATCATTGTGCTGGCCAGCCACAGTGAAGAGCTGCTCGCGAAGACCTGTAACAAGCGGCTCGAAATGGAAAAGGGCAAGGTGAAGGCGTTTGGCTGAGGATTTCCCTTGGGCCACTGATCGCCCTGCCTCTCGTTAGTACGTCACCCGGGGCCGCCCTCAGGCCTCCGCGTCGCCTTCGCCTCCAACCCAGCGATCGACCAACCGGGCGCTACGGTGCTGACAGCACCTCCCTCAGATGTTCCTCGATCATCGTGACGCCCTTCCACCCCAGTTCCGCCGTCCCTTCGCGGGCGCTGCGCGTGTACCACTTCGCGTCGTCGATCCGGGCCATCTCCACCGCCTCCGGACAGAGCGCCAGCATCAGCGAGGTCTCGCCGATCCCCGCGTGATCGAACGGGTACTTGCTGATGATCTCCGCCGTCATCAGCGGGTGGCCTTTGATCCAGTTGAACGGGTCGTCGCCTGTTGCGTGCTGCTGGTAGTAGTCGTCCATCCCGGCCTGGCCCCACCAGCCTTCGCCCCGATGCTCCTCGAGCCACGCGAAGATCGCCTGCCGCGCCGCGAACTTGAAGCTGAGGTCAGTCGGCATTCCCGCCGCGAAGTTCTCGCTCTGGTGGTGGATGAAGAAGTGGATGTTACGAAATCCCACCCGCAACAGGCTGCGGAACAGCTCGCCCGCAAACGGCGCCAGCGCCTGCTGGCCAACCTGGATCGAGCCGTTCCCCTCCGGCGGCTCCACGGCGTAGCTGGCGGCGCCGTAGTAGAACGGCGGCAGGATCACCAGGTTCATCTCGGCCTCCAGCCGCTCCAGCACCTTGATCACCACCAGCGTATCCATGCCCACTGCCATGTGCTCGCCATGGTACTCGAGCACCCCCAGCGGCAGCACCACCGGCCAGTTCTCCTCGATCGCCCGCCGAATCTGGTGCGGCAGCATCATCTCGTAACGCATCGTCTCCCCTCGCTTGCGTGTCTCCGGCTTTCCATGGACATTAGCCGGCAAGGGCAGGGGAGAAAATCATGCTCAAGGGGATCGACCCAATTCTGAATGCCGACGTGCTGCATGCGCTCAAATCCATGGGGCACGGCGACGACCTGATCATCGCCGACATGAACTTTCCCTCGGATTCGATCGCGCGCCAGACCGTCTACGGAAAGCTCCTGAAGCTGGAGAATGTCACCGCCGGCCGCGCCGCCGAGGCGATCCTGTCGCTGATGCCGCTTGATAGCTTCGTGCCGCACCCGGCGTTGCGTATGGAAATCGTAGGCAAGCCCGACGAGGTGCCCGCGGTGCAGCAGGAGGTCCAGGCCGCCATCGACAAGGCCGAGGGTAAGCCATCTCCCATGGGCTCGATCGAGCGCTTCGCCTTCTATGAGGCCGCCAAGCAATCCTACGTCGTCATCCAGACGGGCGAGCGCCGGTTTTATGGCTGCTTTGTCTTCAAGAAGGGCGTCCTGCCGCCCGAAGCATAGGCGGAAGTGCGCATTCATTGGTGAAAGCAAGTGCCGCTCACCCATGAATGCAAGTGCTCTTTGTGCAGTCCGGTGCGCCGGCTCGCGCCGCCAACCTGTTGACTTCTAACATGTTAGCTCCGTACCATTCATCAGCATCCCGCACATAAGGATGCGCTCCCTGGGGAGGGACTTAGGCAGGGGTTGAGGGACTTGGGTTGCGCTGTGGCGCCGCCCGACCTGCCGTTCAGTTTCCCATCGAGCGCCGGCGCGGAGGCGACAACGCCGCTCGAGCGGCGATTTGAGGGAGAACTGACGTGAAACTCGAACTCTACAACGCGGTTGCTGCCATGCAGGCGAACCGCCGCAACTTCCTGAAGGGCGCTGCCGCGCTTGCCGCCGGCACTGCCCTGAGCAGCTCTTTCGCTGGCCGTGCATTCGCCCAGGACAGCGTGCGCGCCCAGATCCTGCAGATTCCGGGCGTCGGCAAGGGCTCGCCCACCGATGCCGACTGGCAGAAAGTCGGCGAACTCTGCCTCGCCGCCACCAAGGCCAACGTTGCCGAGGGTGAATTCGCCGGCGTTGAGCTCACCTTCATGGGCCTCAACAACCAGAACCTGCACAACTTCCTGTTCCGCGGCTTCCTGAAGCCGTGGGAAGCCTATACCGGCGCCAAGATCAACTGGATCGACCTCGCCCAGGCCGACTACAACCCGCGGCTGCAGCAGTCGATCGCCACCGGCACCGTTGACTTTGATATCGTCGAGATGGGTGCACCCTTCGAGGGCGATACCGCCAGCAAGGGCCTGCTCGACGAGATGCCCGACTGGGTGAAGACCCAGATCGAGGCCGACGACCTCGTGGACTATCTGAAGGCGCCGGTCGGCACCTGGGATGGCAAGACCTACCGCATCAACATAGACGGCGATTGCCACACCTTCGCCTACCGCAAGGACTATTTCGGCGACGGCTCGATCAGTGGCATGGCCGACGTTCCGACGCACTGGGAAGATTTCCCGGCGCTGGCCACGGCCCTTGCCGGTAAGAACGATCCGATCACCGGAACCCCGGCCTACGGCTTCATCGACCCGCTGAAGTACCAGTGGGGCGGCTTCGGCTTCTACTTCCTTGAAGACCGCGCTGCCGCTTACGCCAAGCATCCGGACGATCCGGCCTGGCTGTTCGACCCCGACACCATGAAGCCGCGCGTCAACAACCCGGCCTGGGTGCAGGGCATCCAGGACGTGCTCGATCTGGTCAAGGCCAAGGCCTATCCGCCTGATCAGCTCAACGCCGATCCGAACGCCACTGCCTTCTCGCAGTTCCTCGGCGGCACCGGCGCGGCCCTCACCTGGTGGGGCGACGTCGGCTCCAACGCCCGCACCTCCGATACCTCGGTGGTCGGCGATGTCGTTGGCTTCTCGATCAACCCTGGTGCCAAGAAGGTCTACAATTCGAAGACCAGCGCCTGGGAAGAGAAGGAGAACTTCGCTCCGAACATGGCCTATATCGGCTGGGGCGTTTACGTCACAAGCCGCGTCTCCGCCGACGAGAAGAAGCGTAAAGCTGCCTGGTCCGCCGCTGCCCATCTCGGTGGCAAGGACATCTCGCTGTGGACCGCCGCCTATCCGTCCGGCTTCCAGCCCTACCGCAACTCGCACTTCCAGTACGAGGAGTGGGAAGCGGCCGGTTACGATCGCGCCTTCGTCGAGGATTATCTCGGTTCCAACCTCGACAGCTACAATCACCCGAACGCGGCGATCGAGCCGCGTATTCCCGGCATCTTCCAGTACTATTCCATCGCCGAGGACGAACTGGTGAAGGGCATCAACGGCCAGTACGCCGGCGCTCAGGAAACCGCCGACGCCATCGCCGCGGCCTGGGAGAAGATCACCGACCAGATCGGTCGCGACAATCAGATCAAGCTCTATAAGGCCTCGCTTGGGCTCTGACGCCCTGCGCTGATTGACAATCCACGGCTGGTGGCGGACCGTCACCAGCCGATTTCGTTCTGAGCCCGAACTGTTCGATGAGGCGTGGATGGCGTTGACTGAATCACCAAGCTACGGCGTCGTTACGCCCCGCCGCAAGGAAGCGGGCAGGGCGCTCATCGCCGCCGCCACCGTCCTGTTCCTGGCCGTCGGCCTCTTGCAGGCGCTCAACTCGGCGGGCATCCTGCCGCTCGGCCTCAGGGATTGGCGTCCGACGCTTTACGCCTACGTGCTCTGGGCCGTCGCCCTCGGCACCGGCATGGTAATGATGCGCGGCGAGGCGGGCCTCAAGGCCCTGTTCATCCTGCCGGCCGCGCTCTTCACCGTCGCCATGGCGATCTTCCCGACCCTGTTCGGCTTGTCGATCGCCTTCACCGACTGGAACCTCGCCTCCCTGACCGGCCAGAAGTTCAACGGCTTCGACAACCTGGTGCAGCTGGTCCGCGACCCGTTCTACTGGAACGCCCTGCGCAACATGGTGATCTATGTCCTCTTCGTCCTCGTCGAGTACGCCATCGCCTTCGGCCTCGCGCTGCTTCTGAACGCCGAGATTCGCGCGCGAAAATTCTGGCGTGTCGTCTTCCTCATTCCGTTGATGCTGTCGCCCGTCGCCGTGAGCTGGATGGTCGGCAAGTCGATGCTCGAATACCGCTTCGGCCCGGTGGCGCGCTTCGCCCGCTGGCTGGGCTTCAACAACCCGAGCTTCTTCACCGACCCCTGGGTCGCCCGGCTCTGGATCGAGGCGATGGACGCCTGGGTTTCGATCCCCTTCGTGATGATCCTGCTGCTGGCCGGCCTCCAGGCCATGCCCAAGGAAGTCATGGAGGCCGCGAGAGTCGATGGCGCCTCGCCCTGGCAGCGCTTCTGGCAGATCACCTTCCCGCTGATGCTGCCCGTCTCGATCACCGCGATCGTCCTCCGCATCATCTTCAAATTGAAGCTCGCCGACATCATCATCACCGTCACCTCCGGCGGCCCCGGCGGCGCCACCGACAGCGTCTCGAGCTTCATCTATCGCGAATACCGCGACCGCTCGAACGTCGGCTACGGCACCATGCTGGCGATGTTCTACCTGGTGGTGATCGTGGTCTTCATCACCATACTGCTGAGGGTACTGAGCAAGCGCATGCGGAGAATGACCTGATGGCCGCCGAAGCAACAATCTCCGCCGCGGCCCACCCAGATACCGGTGTTGCGGTCCGCCGAACCAAGTGGCTGCTCGGCCGCATCGGCATCTACGCGGCGCTGGTATTCTGGGCCTTCGTCTCGCTGTTCCCCGTCTACTGGACCATCACCACCTCGATGAAGGTGGCCAAGGACGTGCAGCTCGGCCACCTCATCCCGTGGGTCGACTACCAGCCCAACTGGCTGGGCTGGCGCTCGCTCGGCCTCTCCCCCGACACCATCGGCCAGATCTCGACCGTTCGCGACGAGTTCCTCGGGCGGTTCCTCAACTCGGTCTACACCGCCTTCGGCGCCTCGACGCTGGCCGTGACCATCGGCGCGCTCGCCGCCTACGGCCTCAGCCGCTTCCAGTACAAATTCCTCTGGATGAAGAACGAGGACCTGAGCTTCTTCTTCCTCAGCCAGCTCATCCTGCCGCCGGTCGTTCTCGCGCTGCCGTTCCTCGTCCTCTACCGCGAGCTGGCGCTGCTCGACAGCCTCACCGGCCTGATCCTCCTCTACACGCTGACCGTGCTGCCCATCGTCATCTGGATCATGAAGGACCAGTTCGACACCATCCCGATCGAACTCGACGAAGCTGCGCAGGTCGATGGCCTCGGCCCCTGGGGCACCTTCCTCCGCATCATCCTGCCGATGGCGCTCCCCGGCATGGTCGCCGCCTTCATCCTCAGCCTGATCCTGTGCTGGAACGAGTACTTCTTCGCCGCGCTGCTCACCGGCTCCAACGCCAAGACGCTCCCCGTCATGGTCGCCAGCCAAACCGGCTCGCAAGGCATCAACTGGTGGAGCATGGCCGCGCTATCGACCGCGGCAATTGCCCCGCTGGTCGTCGTCGGCATCCTGCTCGAACGCTACATCATCAAGGGCCTGACGGCCGGCAGCATCAAGGGCTAGGCGCGATCCGGCCACAACCACCAGACCCAACCTCCCCCTTGACGGGGGAGGCAAGCGAAGCTTGGGAGCAAAGCGACCTAGCGAAGCTCGGAGGGGGTGCGCTAGGTACTCGATGCCGGGGTTAGAGCTCCCGCATCAAATCCTTGTTCCGCTCGTACAGCTCCCGGAACACCCGATACCGTCGCCGATACAGCTCCGCTAACCCCGCATCCGGCGTGATCTCATGATCCACCGGGTTCCACGTCCGGATATCATCCGGCTGCACGTCCCCGATCGCCAGCGCCGCGATGAACGCATCGCCATACGACGCCCCCACCGTCTTCTGCCGCACGATCTGTGTCCGCCCCGAAACGTCCGAAGTCGCCTGCGCCCACACCCGGTTCTTCGTCCCGCCGCCCGCCGCGAGGATCGCCTTGGGCGGCTGCCCCACATCGGCATAGGTCTCGAACACGTGGTTCGTGCCGAAGGCGATGCCCTCGAAGATCGCGCGATAGATGTCACCGCGCGTATGCGTCAGGTCCATTCCGAACAGCACGCCCTTGGCCTCGGTATCGTGGATTGGCGTCCGCTCGCCCGAGAAATACGGCAGCATCACCAGCCCGTTTGCCCCAGGCGGTGAGCCCTCCGCCTCGAGCGCCAGCGCCATCACCGCCGTCGCCGGGTCGAGCTCCTTGGCAAACTGCTCGCGGAACCAGTGGCTCAGCGTTCCGCTTGTCGCGAGCCCCGACATCGCCGCGTGCTTGCCCGGGAAGAACCACGGCGCATACCACAGCCGCGCATCCGGTACCCGCACCGGCGTGATCTCGATGATGAAGATGGTCGAGCCATACATCAGCAGCATGTCGCCGCTATCGAGCACCCCGACACTCAGCGCCTCGGCGCCCGCATCGATCGTCCCCGTGGTCACCGGCGTCCCCACCGCCAGCCCGGTCGCCGCCGAAGCCTCCGCCGTCACTGTCCCGGCAATATCGGTGGTCCAGATCGCCTCGGGCAGCTTGTCCAACCCGATGATGTCGTCCGCCAACTCATCGGTCCAAGCCAGCTTCTCGACATCATAGAGCGGCGAGAAATTTGCCGCCGAATAATGGTCGATCACGTATCGCCCGGTGAGCTTCTGCACGATGTAGGTGGTCGAGGTCAGGATCTTCGCGGTCTTGGCGTAGATCTCCGGCCGGTTCCGCTTCAGCCACAGGATCTTCGGCCCGATCGACTGGCTGGTCAGCGCATTGCCGCAGCGGCTGAGCAGAACATCCTCGCCGATCCGCGCCGTCAGCTCCTCGATCTCCTTGGCCGCCCGCGTATCGACGCCATAGAGCACGCCGTTCATCAGCGGCTCGCCGTCGGCATCCACCGGCAGCATGCACGGCCCGATGGCGCTCGCCGCCACCGCCACGATGTCCTTGGGGTCGACGCCGCTATCGGCGATCAGCGCCTGGCTCAGGAAGCAGAAGTCGCCCCACCAGTCCTCGCGTGGCCGGTGTTCGGCCCAGCCGGGCTGCGGCACCAGCATCTTGTGCGGCCGGGCGGCGCTGGCGACGATCCGCCCCTCCGCATCCACCAGCACGCCCTTCGATTCAAACGTCCCGATATCGATGCCGAGATAGTGCCTCATCCGATGTAATCATCCCGGTCGAGGCTGAACTTGCTGTCGATCCGCGGCAGCGCTTCCACCAGCAGCATCGTCAGTTGCTCGAGATCGGCCATGTCGCAAACCTCCAGCGACGAGTGCGAGTAGCGCATCGGGAAGCCCACATCGATCGACGCGACGCCCTGGCCCACCAGCTGCACATAGCTGAGGTCGGTCAGCGCCCCGATATGCGCGCTCCGCTGCAGCGGCAGCTTCTTCGCTTCAGCGCTATCCTCGAACAGCTTCACCATCGCCGGATGCGGCAGCGTGCCGTTCAGCGTCCCCCGCCCATGGAACGAGTAGAGCGAGATCGCCGGCCCGCCGCCGAGCTTTACGTCGCCGCGTGCCGCCATGTCGGGCGTATCAGTCGCGAGGATCAGGTCGAGCTGGATCGCCACATCCGGCATCAGCACCTGCGCCGCCGTCACCGCGCCACGCAGGTTGAACTCCTCCTGCACCGAGAACACGAAATGCACCGTCGGCCGCTTCTTCACATCAGCGAGCGCCTTCGCCACCTCGATCATCACAGCGCAGGCCGCCCGGTCATCCACCGCCGTGCCGGCGATCCGCCCGTTGGCGAGTTCGGTCACCTTCGGCGCGTAGACGATGGGCGTCCCCACATCGATCCCCGCCGCCAGCACCTCGGCTGCCGACTTGAACCCGGCGTCGATATAGAGCTCGGGGTAGGGCAGTACCTTGTACTTCTCGTCCTGCGACGTCGCGTGGTGGCTCTTGTGCGCAATCAGCCCGGGCACATCCTTGCCCTCGCCGATGCAAAACAGCACCTCCGTCGACGGCAGTGCCCGCTCCGGCACGCCGCCCAGCCGCTCGACTCGAACCATGCCATTGGCTTCGATCTTCCTGACGATCAGCCCGAGCTGGTCCATGTGCGCGAACAGCATCACACTCGGCGCGCCCTTGTCGCCCTCAAGCGTCGCGATCAGGTTGCCCATCCGGTCGGTCGTCGAGGTGATCCCCAACCCGGCCATCGCCGCCTTCAGGTACTTCCTGACGCGCCCCTCATACCCGGAGAGCCCTGGGATCAGCATCAGGTCAATAACCCATTGCTTCAAGCTCATCAGTAGCCCCGTGCTGCGCGGACCAGCCGCATGAACTCGGCCGCCCGGTCGGCGTCCACGGCCTTCCAGGTGTCGCCGTCGACCTTCAGCGACGAGCCGACGATGCAGCCATCCGCAACCGCCAGCACATCGGCCACCGTCGCATGCTTCACGCCCGTGTTCGCCAGCACCGGCGTCGTCGGCAGCACTCGCTTCACCGCCTCGAGGTCAACCATCTTCGCTGCCTCGCCGGTAATCGCGCCAGAAACGAGGATCGCATCGGGGATCGACGAAAACACCGCGCTCCGCGCCCGGTCGCTCAGCGGCCGCTGGTCCAGCGAATACGCGAACTCGGCCGAGACGTTGTAGAGCAGCGCCAGGTCCTGCCGGCCCAGCCGGTCGCGGTAGCGCACTGCCTTGCCGGCATCCGGCGTCCACGGCCCCATATCCGAGGCATAGGTGCCCGTGAAGATCTCGCGCACGAACCGAGCCCCGGTCGCCGCCGCCAGCGCGATGGAGCTTTCCGGGTCCCACAGCACGTTCACCCCGAACGGCACCGTGATCTCGGAGCGCAGCCGCCCGATCACGTAGCCCATCGTCGCCGTCGACGCGGTATCGACCTTGAACTCATACGGCCGGTCGTTCTCGTTGCCGAACATCACCGCATCGAAGCCCGCCGCCTGTAGCGCCCGCAAATCCTTGCGCGCTCCTTCGACGATGGCCTCCACGCCCCCCTCGTAGTCGTGCAGCGGAGCGCCGGGCAGGGCGCCAAGGTGCACCATCGCGATCACCGGCTTCTTGTCGCCGAACACCGTCTTGAATTTGCTTGTCATTGCTTCTTGTAAACCGCTTTACTAGACGCCTATGCGTAGCAGCGGCCAAGCCCGGCGTCTACGGCCCGCGACGGGCGGTAAGCGTGTTCCACACCAATCCTTAACCACGATCCGGTACCTTGCGCGGGAATGAGTGCGAGGTTCCCCCGATGGAACTGCTCCTTCTGCTCCTCCTGGTCCCCATCTTCTGGCTGCTACTGCTGCCGGGACGGATCGCCAAACGCGCCCGCAAGTACCGCTTCACCGGCGCCGGCATCCTCGCCGGCGCGCTGGTCGCCGGCTGGATCGGCATCCAGGCGTTCTCCGGCCCGCCACCCGTCAAGGTCGACTACACAGCCGGTGACACCGAGCTGCGCGCCATCCTGCTCCAGCCCGAAAACGCCCCGCGCTACAGTTTTCGCGACTAGGCGGGCAGCGTCCGCACCCTCAGGTCATCGCCGAACCAGACGAACGGCGCGCCCGGCACCAACCGCCCGAGCCCCTCCGCCCCGATCGCCTGCGCTGGATACAGCGATGCCATCCGCAGGCACTCGCCCAGTTCCAGCCCCAGCTCAAAATGCGCGTATCGTAGCGCCGCATCCAGCGTCAGGTCGGCCCCTGCCAGCGTCCCGTCACCAAGCCGCAACGCGCCATCCTTGCGATAGATCGTCCGCCCATTGAGCTCGAAGCTCGCCATGTCCGTACCCGCCTGCGACATGGAATCCGACACGAGAAAAATCCGTCCCGGTCCGGTCTTGGCTCGCAGCGCCAGCCGCAGCGTCGCCGGGTTCACGTGGATGCCGTCGGCAATCAGCCCAGCCCACACGCTGCCGTGATGCAGCGCCGCCCCGACCACGCCCGGGTCGCGGTTGCCGATTTGGCTCATCGCATTGAACAGGTGCGTCGCCATGCTGGCGCCCGCCCGGATCGTCGCCGACGCCACGTCGAACGAAGCATCCGAATGTCCGATGCTGACCACGATTCCGGCCCGCACCAGCCGCGCGATCTGTTCCGGCGTCACCGTCTCCGCCGCCACCGTCACAAGCAGATGGGGCAGGGCGCCGCGCGCCCGCTCCAGCCGCACCAGGTCCGCCTCGTCCATCGGCCGGATCAGCGCCGGATCATGCGCACCCTTCCGCGCTAGCGACAGATGCGGTCCCTCGAGATGCAACCCGAGAAAGCCCGGCACCTTCCGCCGCGCCGCCTCGGCGCCAGCCGCCAGCACTACATCAGCGACCTCGGTCGTATCGGTAATCAGCGTCGGCAGCAGCCCACTCACCCCGAACGCGCGGTGGGTAGCGCACACCATCGCCAGATCGTCCGCTGTCGTCCCCGGCCCGACCAGATGCCCGCCACCGCCATTGACCTGCAAGTCGATCAACCCCGGGGCCAGCACCCCGCCATCGAGAACGACACGCGCCGCGCCGGCCGGCACAGCTCCAATGGATTGAACGACACCGCCCTCGACCACGAGCGCAGCATCATCGCGCCACGCCTCGCCATCGAAGATGCGGGCGCCGGTGTAGGCGGTAAGTGTCTGGGTCATATCGAAAAGGTGTCCCGGGCGTCAGGGTCAGCCAAGCGCCCGGGACGTCCGATCAGCCTTCCTGGGCCATGGACTTCTTGAACTGCGGCAGATGCTTCTGCTGCGCTTCCAGCATCCGCTCGCGGTAAACGCCGTAGATGATGTCGGTGTCATGCAGCGTCACGCCCGGGATCGTCGGCGAAGCGAACACCGGCAGTTCGATGCCGCGATCCGCCAGCTTTTGCGCGCTCTCGGCCAGCAACTCATGCATCATCATCATCGCGAGCACAGTCGACGAACCGGCTACCGGACGGCTCCAGCCCTTGATGTCGACGATCGCGTCTTCCACCGGCGAGCCCGTGTCGATGACGATGTCGGCAGCGTGCGGCAGGCGCTTGCCCGAGCTGTGGCTGGCGGGCTTGCCGGCATTGGACTTGGCGGTGATAGCGATCACCGTCAGCCCGCGCTCCCTCGCATAAAGCGCCGTATCGATGCCCGAGGCGTTGCTACCGGAATGGCCGAAGATCACGATGGTGTCGCCGGCGTTCAGCGGCTGATGGTCGAGGAACTTCTCGGCATATTTCTCGGTGCGCTCGAGCCAAAGCAACTCACGCACGCCGCCGGCGCCGAGGATGTTGTGCCACATGACGCGCGGGTCGGTCAGCGGGTTGAAGCCGACATAGGAGCCATAGCGCGGGTAGGTCTCCTGCACCGGCAGCACCGAATGGCCCGAACCGTACAGGTGCACCAGGCCCTTGTTGGCGAGGGTTTCCGCAACCGCGGACGAGGCCTTGTCGAAGGCGTCGGCATTCGCTTCGGCCGCCGCCTCGGCGATCTTCACGAGCTTGCTGATATACAGGGTGGACATAGGTTTGCCTTTCAAAACAAAGCGTTACACATAAAGGGTGGAGCGGATCTCGTAGCGGTCCGCGCGCATGGTGGAGAGGGCGTATTCGAACGGCCCCCTCGAATCGTAGGCGATACGCTCGACCTCGAAGGCCGGCGTGCCCGCCGCCAGCTGGATCATCTCGGCATCGATCTCGGCCACCCGGCCGACCCGATAGACCTCCTTGGCCTTCACCGGGATGATGCCGCAATGCTCCTTCAGCCAGCCGTATAGCGACTGCACATTGACCGCATCTTCGAACAGCCCCGGCACCCGCGCCTCGGGCAGGTGGCTGGTCTGGATGCCGATCGGCATGCCGTTGCCCAGTCGCAGCCGGCGCAACTGCACCACCGGGTCGCCGAGCGCGATCTCCAGCGCATCGGCCATCTCCTCGTCGGCCGGCACGCGATGCGCCTCGAGCAGCTTGGTCCCCGCCGCCAGCGCCAGGGTCTTCATTTCCTCGGTGAAGCTGGTGAGCCCGCGCACGCCGGCCACCACCGTCGCCGAGCGTACGAACGTGCCGCGCCCATGCTCGCGCCGCAACAGCCCCGCTTCCTCGAGGTTGCGCAGCGCATGCCTGAGCGTAATCCGCGAAATGCCCAGCATCTCGCCCAGCCGGTCCTCGTTCGGGATCTGCGACCCCGACGTCCATTCGCCGCGCTCGATCAGCTCGCGCAGCGCCATTTCGGCCTGGTGCCACAGGGGCTCCGGCCGCCGCCGGTCCGGCTTCATCAGACCTGTCGGTTCAACCATGCCCATTCCTCCACTTCGCCCCGTAGGCGCCCGCAAACGCGGCGCCCACCAGGCCGGCCTTTGGCCCGAATTGCCCGGGTCTCAAATCGATGTCTCTGAGATGCGGCGGCAACTGCCTGCGCAGCGCCATGAGGATCAGCGGCTTCAGCACATCCACCGATGCCGCGACCCCACCCGCCAGAATGATCGCCTGCGGCGCCAGCAGCGCCACCGCCCCGGCCAGCGCCGTGCCGAGAGCCTGCATCGCCGGCGTCAGCGCATCGATCGCCGCCCCGTCGCGCCCGCGCGCCGCCCGCACCAGCGCCGCCCCGTCGGGCAGCCCGATCGCTTGCGCCGCCACATCCAGCGCCCGCCCCGAAGCTTGCCGCTCCAGCCAGCCGCTCCGGTCCTCGCCCGCATCGTGCACATCCGCCACCGCCCAGCCGAACGAACACGCCGCCCCGCCATTGCCGGCGACGATCCGCCCGCCCGCCAGCACCGACGACCCGATCCCCGTCCCGATCGCGAGGAGGATCGCATCCTCCAGCCCCACCGCCGCGCCGGCCGAGGCCTCGGCCAGCAACGCCAGCTGCGCATCGTTCCCGAGCCCGATCGACACCGCCGGCAACTCCGCCGCGAGATCGAGCCCATCGAGATAGGGCAGGTTAGGCACCCACCGGCACACAGTCCCCTGCGCCAGCCCGGGTATCCCCAGCCCCAGCCGCGTCGCCCCATGCGCCGCCAGCTGCTGTTTCAGCAGCTCCATGAACGCTGCCAACGTCTGCGGCGCGGCCCACTCACCCACCGGCTGCACCGCTGCCGGGTCAGCGATATCCGCAACCCCAGCCCGGAACCGCGTGCCACCAAGATCGATGGCGAGGATCGTGCTCATCCCTTCACCCCCGAACTCACCACCGAGTCGACGAAGAACCGCTGCAAAATCACGAACAGCAGCACCGGCGGCAGCACTGCCAGCGTCGCGCCCGCCATCACCAGCCCGGTATTCATTGCGCCGCGGTTGTAGCTGAGCAGCCGCGAGAGCGAGATGACGATCGGATACTGCTCCGCGCTCCCCTGCAGCACCGTCAGCGGCCACAGATAGCTGTTCCAGTGGTAGACGAACGCGAACAGCACCAGCGCCGCAATCGCCGGCATCACCGCCGGCGCGACGATCTGGAACAGCACCCGCAATTCCGACGCCCCATCCACCCGCGCCGCCTCGATCAGCTCATCCGGCACGCCCTTGATGAACTGCCGCATCAGGAAAATCCCGAACGCATTGGCGAGATTGGGCACGATCACCCCGGCAAGGCTCGCATTCAGCCCCAGATAGCCGGTGATCCGGTACAGCGGGATCAGCGTCACGATCGGCGGCAGGAACATCGTCGCGATCAGCAGTGCAAACAGCGCCTCCTTGTAGCGGAACTCGTACTTGGCGAACGCATACCCGGCCATCAGGCTGGTCACGATGATCGCCACCGTCGTCACCACCGCGATCACAGCCGAATTGAAGAACGAGCGCCCCAGGCTCACCACTTCCGCCACTTGCGCATAGGCATCGAGGTTCGGCGCCCCCGGCAGCCACACTGGCGGCACCTGCATCGTCTCCTGCGGCGTCTTGAGGCTGGTGAGCACCATCCAGGCCAGCGGGAACGCCGCGATCACCGCCACCACGATGATCACCAGCACCAGCAATGCGCTGGCCGGTCTCAGCTTGTAGCGCGGCCGTTCGAGGGCGCGGCGGTCGGCAACTGCGGTGCTCATTGCGGCGCTCATGCGGCCTTCGCCTCCCGCGATCGGGCAAACGCGAACAGCAGCGCGATCGCCACCACCAGCGCCAGCATCAGCGTTACCGCCATGGCCGAGCCGAGCCCGCCCTGCGCCCGCTCGATGCCGACGCGGCGGATGTGGTAGGTCAGCACATTGGTGGCATTCACCGGCCCGCCCTGGGTAATCAGCGCCACCGGCTCGAACACCTGCACCGCGTTGATGATGGCGATCACCGCCGAAAACAGCAGCGTGTTGCCGAGCAGGGGCAGGGTGATCGCAAAGAACCGCTGCACCGGGTTCGCCCCATCGATCTTCGCTGCCTCGTAAAGCGAATCCGGGATCTGCGTCAGCCCCGCCACGGCGAGCACGGTGAAGTACCCCACCTGCTGCCACACGTTCAAAATCACGATCGAAAACAGCGCCGTCTGCGGCGCGCTCAGCCAGGTCTGCGGTCCAATGCCGACCCAACCGAGGATCTGGTTCAGCGGCCCCTCGGTCGGCGAATAGAGCTTCGAGAACACCAGCGCCACCGCGATCATCGGCACCATGTAGGTCGAAAACAGCACCGTCCTGAGGAACACCCCACCCGGCGCGATCTTCTGGTGCACCAAGAGCCCCAGCATCACCGACAGCGGCAGGATGATCGCCACCGACGCCACCGTGTAGAGCGCCGTATTCACCAGCGCCGCCTTGAAGTCGCGCCCCACCGAGTTGTTGGCGAAGATATCGATGAAGTTCTGCACCCCGACAAACGTCGCCGTCTCGAACCCCGTCTGCGTCGACCACTCCTGAAAACTCAGCCAGATCGTCAGCAGCATCGGAATGATGATGAATACCGCCAGCAGCCCGGTCGCAGGCGCGAGCATGAAAACCGCTGATCGGTGCTGGTTGTTGGTCGCGGGCATACTTCTTCCCATCCACCGGCGTCACCCCGGCGAAGGCCGGGCCCATCCTGAGGTCTTTCCACGTCCGCTGCCGGTTGTGAAATCTCAGGCTGGATCCCGGCCTGCGCCGGGATGACACCGTGGGTTGTTTCTAGTTCGGCGCAGGCATCCGCACCGTCGGTTCCATCGTCTCCCTCCCCCTGTTGAGGGGGAGGGGACAGGGGTGGGGGTCGGCTTGCGCCGGCTAAGCCTACTTCGCGTTGCGCTCCAGAATCTCGGTCGCATCAGCCTGCGCCGTCGCCTGCGCATCAGCCGCCGACAGCTGCCCGAACTGCACCGCTTCCAGCGTCTTCTGCAGCGATTCCGAGAACTCCTGCCCGCCCAGCACCACCGGGAACCCCTTGGCGTTGGCCAGCGTCTCGGTATAGCCCTTGAGGAACGCATCCCCAGCGAGCTTCTCGGCAAACGCCGCCCCATCCGAAGTCCGCGACGGCAAAATCCCCATCGACATCAGGATATCGCCCATCGCCGACGCGCCGTTCGGACCCGATTCCGGCCCGTTGAGCCAGTTGAGGAAGTCCCACGCCGCCGCCTGTTCCTCGGCCGAAGCCTTGGCGTTCACCACCGTCATCCACGAATACGAGATCGAGCGCGGCACATCGCCCGACGGCCCCACCGGGATCGGCGCCGTTGCTACATCGGCAAACGCATCGCCCATGCCGGCCTTCAATGCCGATTCCCACCAGTTCGCCATGATGATCATGCCGGTCTTGCCCGACACGAAACTGTCGAGGAATGGCCCGGTAGTGTTGGCGTCCGCCGTCGCCATCGCCGGGTCCGAATAGCCCGATTTGATCAGCTTTTCATACAGCTCGAAGGTCTGCTTGGCCGCCTCGCTGTCGAACACCGGCTTGCCGTCGACCACGAGGTCGCCGCCGTTCGAAACCAGCAGCGACGAGAACGGGTGCAGCACGCCTGCCGCCCACGAGTTGATCAGCCCAAAGCCCTGCTGGCCCTTTGCTTTGTCGGTCAGCTTCTCGGCCGCCGCAAGGAATTCGTCCCAGGTCTTGGGCGCCTCGGCGATGCCGGCTTCGGCGAACAGCTTCTTGTTGTAGTTGAGCGCATAGACGTCGATCTCGTTCGGAATGCCATACAGCACGCCGCCGATCGAAGCCGCGCCGATCACCCCCGCCGGCCAGTTGGCCTTGGTGTCCGCCGCAATCGCATCGGGAACCGCCGCCACCAGTTGGTCTTTGGCGAGGTCGGGCAGCCAAGCATCATAAATGCCGGCAATCGTCGCCCCGCCGGCGCCGCCGCCCGAAGTGCGCAGCGTCGTCAACAGGTCGCCGAACGGCACGGCGCGCACGGTGATCTTGGTGTCGGGGTGGGCCGAAGTGTAGGTCGCGGCCGCCGCTTCCAGCTTGGCCACCGTGTCCGGCGCCCAGTGGGTGAGGAACGACACATCCGCCGCCGAAACCAGCGCGGTGCTTGAAAGCAGGATGGCAACGGTGCCCGCGGCACGCGTCAAAGCCTGGAACAGCTGCATATTCGAATTCTCCCTGTACGCGCCAGGCATGCCTCCGCCCGGCTGACGTTATAGAGTTATGACGTTATAACGACATTGGTCAAGAGGGGCTCATGGCCGCGATGAACGCTACGCATCGTTGTTCATCAGCGCCGCCCGGGAGAGTGCCGAACTCCGTGATCTACCGTCGCCGCGTCCGGAAACGGTGCGCTCTTTCTCATTTGCACACGCGTCATGAAGTGAGGCGCGATCTCGCCGAGGAGCTCGATGCGGCACCTCCCCCTCTGACGGGGGAGGATGGGTGGGGTGAGCGGAGCCACAATCACGAGGCCGGGCAAGGCGTTGCGAGAATCTTGCGCCGATCTATCCCCCCACTCCCCAGCCATGCGATTCTGCCCTCGTCCGCTGCACCGAAGCGAGATCATGACGAGTGGTTGGTGCGGGGGAGACCGGGTGGGCTGCGGGTCGCTGCAGTTCAGGCGGAAACCATCACGGCAAGGACCGGTTCGCCGGTCAAGCCGCTATCACGCGAGGGTYGCTCGATGCGGAG